>CAVEDG010000228.1:0-2973 GCA_963614205.1 bacterium
CTCTGGGAGCAGCTGCGCGGCTATTCCTACGCCACGAACGGAAATGCGCGCGCGACCGGCCCGGTCGAGGAGCGTACGTGGCGCTTCGGCTGGAAGCTCATTGAACGCACGGTGCTGTCCACGGAGCGCACGCGCGAGACGCGCTTCACGTTCTTTCCGTTCATCACGTGGGAGAGGCGCGAGAGCCGGTCTGCGCCCGACGAGACCTACTTCCGCTTCTGGCCCTTCTACAGCGCCGAGACGAAGCGGGGCCGCACGCGCCAGCGCGCGCTCGAGCTCATCCCCATCCGCAACGTGGACGGCCTCGAGCGCACCTGGGCGCCGTTCTGGACGCTCTGGTCGCGCGACGAGCGCCCCGACGGCCACACCTACCACACCCTGCTCTGGAACATCCTCTTCTGGCGCACGCACTCTTGACGGCGCGGCGGATTTTTTGGTAAACTAACTGCTCACATCCGCGAGGTCGGCTGACGAAGTCGGTCTCCCGCGTCCGGGAAGGTTCCGGGCGCGACATTCGGACAAATCCCCCGCAAGGGGGCACAAAGCCACAGAAGCAAGGAACAACAATGCTGCAGAAAAGCACTCGTCCCGCGAACCCCGGCGACAATCGCAAGTGGTATCTCGTGGACGCGAAGGATCAGGTTCTCGGCCGCCTCGCGGTCGTGATCGCCAACAAGCTCCGCGCGAAGGATCTGCCCACGTTCGACCCGTCGGTCGACGCCGGCGCCTTCGTGATCGTGGTCAACGCCGCGCAGGTGAAGCTCACGGGCAAGAAGGAAGAGATGAAGGACTATCAGCGCTACTCCGGCTACCGGGGCGGTCTGAAGCACTTCACGGCCGCCGAGATGCGCGCGAAGCATCCCGACCGCATGATTCTGGAAGCCGTGTGGGGCATGCTGCCGAAGAACAACATTGCGCGCAAGATGATCACGCGCGTGAAGGTGTTCGCCGGCGCCGAGCACACCCATGCCGCGCAGAAGCCCGAAACGATCACGCTCTAAGGAGATTTCGAGAAATGGCTACGAAGAAGGTTATTTCCAAGGGCACGGGTCGTCGCAAGACCGCGTGCGCCCACGTCGTGCTCGTGCCGGGCGAAGGCAAGTGGACGGTCAACAAGGTCGCGCTCGAGGCGTACATCACGTCCGAGGCGCTGCGCGACTACATCAAGCAGCCCGTGGCGATCAGCGGCTTCGACCTGACGAAGGTCGACGTGGTGGCGTTCGCCAAGGGCGGCGGCTGCTCCGGCCAGGCCGGGGCGATCCGCCACGGTCTCGCCCGCGCGATCGAGGCGGCCGGCGCCAAGGTGACGATTCCGGCGGCGAACGGCGCGCCGGAGCGCGAGGAGTCCGAGTACCGCGCGGCCCTCAAGAAGGCCGGCTGCCTGACGCGCGACAGCCGCATGAAGGAGCGCAAGAAACCCGGTCAGCCGGGCGCCCGCAAGCGCTTCCAGTTCTCGAAGCGTTAATCGTTCGCGATTCGTTTCACAACGCCTGCGCCGCACGTTTCGGCGCAGATCATCACGATGGGCCGCCGCGGGGGTTTCCTTCCACGCGCGGCCTGTTGTTTTCTGGAGACAGTGTACATGGCATTTGGATTTTTGAAGAAGCTGGCCGCGATGGTCACGGGCAAGAAGCCCGCCGCGCCCAAGGGCGGAAAGCCCGCGGCCGGACAGCAGCAGAAGAAGGACGGCGAACCGCGCCGCAGTCGGCATGGCAAGCGCGGTCGGCGCGGCGGCCGCGGCAACGGCGGCGAAGGCCAGCCGCAGCAGGGCCAGAAGCCCGCGCAGGGGCAGAAGCCCCAGCAGCAGAGGAAGCCCGAAGCGGGCGGCGCGGGCGACCGGCCTCCGCGTGGCGAGCGTCGGCGCGGCGAGCGCGGCGGCGAGCGTCGCGGCGGCGATCGGCGCGGCGAGCGCGGCGGACGCGACCGGCGCGGCCCGAAGCCCGTCAACACGGCCGCGAACGAGATGCGCCCCGGCGGCGTGACGAGCCCCGAGGAGATGGAGGCCCGCAAGGCCGCGCACGCGGCGTGGGATCCCGCCTCCTTCGTGGTGCCCGAAGTGGAGGGCCGCAAGCGCTTCCAGGACTTTAACCTGCCTTCGGAAGTGCTGCACGCCATCGCCGACCTCGGCTTCCAGTACTGCACCGAGATCCAGGCGCTCTCCCTGCAGAACGCGCTCGACGGCAAGAACGTGGCCGGCAAGGCCCAGACGGGCAGCGGCAAGACGGCCGCGTTCCTCGTGGCCATCCTCACGCGCTATCTGCGCACGCCGGAGAACCGCGCCCCGCAGGGTGGCCGTCCCCGCGCCCTCGTGCTCGCGCCCACGCGCGAACTCGTCATCCAGATCTGCAAGGACGCCGACGCCATCGGCAAGTACTGCGGCCTGCGCTCGCTCGCCATCTACGGCGGCATGGACTACGACCGCCAGCGCGAGGAGATCCTCGCCGCGCCCGTTGACCTGCTCGTGGCCACCCCCGGCCGCCTGCTCGACTTCTGCCAGCGCCGCGTGGTCGATCTCAAGGGCGTGGACACCCTCGTCATCGACGAGGCCGACCGCATGCTCGACATGGGCTTCATCCCCGACGTGAGCCGCATCATGAACCACCTGCCCCCCAAGGACAAGCGCACCACGATGCTCTACTCCGCCACGCTCACCGACGACGTCATGCGCCTCGCCTCACGCTGGATGGAGGCGCCCGTCAAGGCCGAGGTCGAAAGCGACCACAACGCCACCGACACCGTGCGCCAGGTCGTCTACGTGATTCGCGCCGACGACAAGTTCAAGGTGCTCTTCAACCACATCGCCCTGCACCCGAACGCCCGCGCGATCGTGTTCTGCAACCGCAAGTCCACCACCGAGGACGTCTACGAGTCGCTCAAGTGCCGCGGCGTGAGCTGCGAAATGCTCTCCGGCGACGTCAACCAGAACAAGCGCCTCAAGGTGCTCGAGAACTTCCGCGAGGGCGAGGTCAAGAT
>CAVEDG010000229.1:0-2949 GCA_963614205.1 bacterium
GCGCTGCAGGCCAGTGCGGCCGAGGCCGCAAACATCAGGATCGTTCGTTTCATGTGTGTGTCCTTTCTGGTTCAACCAACCGTCTAAACTTGGGATTGTTCCCGGCGATGACGAGCGCGACCTCGCCCTTCACCTTCGCCCCCGCATAGTCCTTCACGAGATCGGAGAGGTAGCCGCGCGACACGCGCTCGTGCAGCTTCGTGAGCTCGATGCACACGGCCGCCTCGCGGTCGCCCAGCGCGTCGAGCGCGGCCTCCAGCGTGGCCCCGATGCGGAACGGCGACTCGTAGCAGATGAGCGTGTGCTCCTTGTCGGCGTCTTCGGCAAACCAGTTGCGCAGCGCGCCCGGCCCGCGTGGCGGGAAGCCGCGAAAGGTGAAGGACGACGTGGAAAGCCCGCTCATGAGCAGCGCCACGTTGACGGCGCTCGCCCCGGGGATGACGTCGTAGGGCACGCCCTCCTGCGCGCACGTGCGGATGAGCCGATAGCCGGGATCGGAGATGCCGGGATAGCCGCCGTCCGAGCACAGCGCCACCTCCGCGCCCGCGCGCACGGCCGCCACGATGCGCTCCGTCACGCGCTCCTCGTTGCCCTGGCGGTAGGAGACCATCTCGGGCCGCGGCACGCCGAAGTGCGTGAGCAGCTGCCACGTGCGGCGCGTGTCCTCGCAGGCGATGAGCGTGGCGCCCTTCAGCGCATCGAGACCGCGCGGGGAAAGATCCCCCAGATTACCAATGGGGGTCGCTACAACGTGAAGCATGGCGCTCACGAGCCTCCTGCTGTTCCGCCGCGCGCTTCGCGCGCAGATCCGCCTGACGCGCGCGCCAGGCCGCATCGTCCTCGTAGGGATCCACCTGCACGACGACGTCGCTGAGCTTCACGCCCATCATGAGCACGAGCCACTGCAGCGCGGCGAACGCCTCCTCGAGCGAGGTGAAGTCGAGCGTGACCGCGCCGTGCGAGAAGGCGGCCACGATGTCCTCCTGCTCGTCCCGCTTCGTCATCCACGAGAGGTAGCCCGTCACGTCGAGTTCGCGCAGCTCGTCCGGGAAGCGCGCCACCACGGCGCGCACCATCGCGCCGAAGACCTCCTCCCAGGAACGCACCTCCGTGGTGCGGTCCAGCAGCTGCACCACGCGCGGACGCAGCTTCAGGAAGTCGTCCGCCACGCCCACGAACGTCATCACGCGGCAGCGCGGCGAGGGATGCCGCCGCTGGAAGGCGCGCGCCGTGGCGCCGAACGCCTTGAAGAAGCGATGCGGATCGGCCACCCACTCCCGCACCGCGCGGTCGCGCGCGGCGAGGTCGAGCCCCCGGCACATCTCGCGGAAGGCGTCGAAGTCCTCGCGGTCGTCGCCGTCGTCGCGTCTGTCGCGTCTGTCGTCCCGCCTCATTTGTGGCTGGCCTTCCAGGCTTCGGCGAGCGTGTAGTACTTCACGAGCATGTTGGGCAGGTAGTCGGCGGGCTGCTCGCCCTTCCGCATCCAGCCCAGGTACATGTTCATCACCTGGCTGAAGTGGGCCTCATGGCCGATCTCGTACCGCTGCGGCACGACCATCGTCCAGCCCTCGCCCTCGGCCTTGAAGGTCACGCCGGGATACGTCGTGTTGAACGCGGCCACGGCGGCGGCGAGCGCCTTCTCGAGCGCGGCCTTGTCCTGGCCCGCGCGCGGCTTCACGTAGACGCGCGGCTTGTAGCCTTCGTCCTTGCCCTGGCGGATGACGATCTCGGCCTTCGTGCCGCGCATGAGCGAGTAGTGCGTGTCGCCCGTGCCGGCCGGCGGCATGAAGTGCCACTCCACGGACACCTTCGCGTTCACGCCGCGCAGCTGGTAGGTGAACTCGCCGTTCGCCTTGCACTGCAGCACGTTGTGCGCGTCCACGTCCTTCTTCAGGAAGTCCGGCCACGTGTCGCGTCCCGTGGAGGTCTTGTAGTCCTGCGCGGAGATCGGCGTGGACCACGAACGCGCCGCGAGCATCTTCACGTCGTTCGTCGAGAGCGTCTGGCCCGGGAAGGCCTCCCACTGCACGAGATCCACGAGGTGCGTCGTCACGTCCACGATCGCCTCGCCCTGCTGGGCGACGTCGTAGTACCAGTCGGGCCGCTGCAGGGGCTTGCCGTTCACGAGCTTGCAGAAGTGGTGCACGGAGATCTTCGTGATCGCGGGATCGTCCGGCGTGCCCTTCTCCTGCTCGCCGTAGAGGTCCTTCGCCGCCACGAGCGCGCGCTGCAGAATCGTGGTGATCTCGTTGCGCTCGGTCATGATGTCCGCGAAGTAGAGGCCCTTCTCGTCCGCGAGGCGCGCGGCCTCGCAGAGCTTCGCGTAGGCGTCGGGCGTGATGACCATGGGCTTGTCGGAGAGCACGTTGAAGCCGGCGCGGATGGCCTCGAGGTAGTAGTCGCTCTTCTTGTCGTTCTTGCCGGCCAGCACGACCACGGCGCCGGTCTTGTCCGCGGCGAGCGCCCGGGCGAGGTAGTCGTCGCCCGTGTAGACGATTTCGTTCCAGGCGGTGGGATCCTTCTCGCGCGTGTTGAACGCCTTCACGAGCGCCTGGTGCGCCGCCACGTCCGGGCCCTTGGGCGCGAACACGAGCACGTCCTTCGCCACGCCCTCGTAGGCGCGGTTGAGCACGAGCGCGGCGTGGAAGTGCCCGGGGTCGAGCTCCACGAACTTCACTTCGGCGACGGGTTTCCGCGCACCCGTCCGCGCGCAGTCGCAGCACCCCGCCACCGCGGCGGCCAGGGCGCATCCAATCAGAATCTTCTTCATTGCGTTCTCCGTAGTCTGCGGTGGCGGCACTCGGCATGCCACACCCCGCAAATGGGAATTGCTCCTGTCCGCAGACCGTTTCCCGCCACGAACAAGAGCAATTCCCGTTTCCCGTCACGCCCTCTTAGGCGCGCGGGTTGTTGTGGTAGACCGTGTGGAGGAGGTGGTGCGCCTTCTCC
>CAVEDG010000230.1:0-2930 GCA_963614205.1 bacterium
GCTGAGCCACCGCAAAACGAGAGTACAGTTTACCGAATCTTCGCCCAAAAGTCAAGTCGTGGCGGTCAAACGCCAATAATAGACCCTAAAGCCCCAGCGCAGCGTACCCCTCACGCGGGTTCGTCCTTCTGCCAATGGGCGCGGTCGGCAAGGGCGGGGCGGCGGCCGAACAGCTTCGCGAGCGCGCCGAGGCCGTAGATCCACAGCGTGAGCGCGCACACGGGCACGTGGTAGAGCCAGGCCCAATCCGGCTGGCGGCGCCAGCCGCGCACCATCTGCACCACGAGCGGCAGCACCGTGACCGTCGCAAGGCAGAAGAGCACGATGCCCGCGCGGCGCTGGCGATCCCATGGATACGAGCGCTGCTTCGCCTGCGCGAAGTAGAGGAAATCGCGGATGCGGCGGCGCTGCTTGCGCGCGAAGTCCGCCAGGCGCGCGCAGTAGAGATGCACGATGCCGGTCTTGACCTTGGCCACGCACACGGCGCCGTCGCGGCGGATGCGCTCGTAGAGGATGTCGATGTCGAAGAGGTAGGGGTCCCAGTTCGTGCCGTCGAGCAGCGCGCGGCGGAAGACGAAGCCGTTGGCGCCGATGGTGGGCAGCGCGGCGGCGCCGAGGCGCAGCTTGAGATAGTCGAAGTCTTCGGAACCGGACGGACGGCGTGCGCCGCCCGCACAGGACAAGCAGGGCTCGCCTTCGATCGGAAGCCCCGTCCAGCGGCCCGTGATCGCCGAGACGCGGTCGTAGTTGCGCGTGAAGAGGCAGAGGGGGTCGTTCATGCCGAGGCGCGCGAAGTAGCGCGTGAGCGCGGGGTCTTCGGCGCGCGCCGTGTAGGCGATGGGCTCGGTGGCCATGATCTCGGGGTCGGCGAACGGCGCGAGCATGCGCGCGAGCCAGCCGGGATCGGGCAGGATGTTGTCGGAATCCACGAGCGCGATGATCTCGCCGCGCGCGGCCTTGATGCCGGCCGTCTTGCCGGCTTCGCCCGTGCGCAGCGGATTGGGCACGATCGCGTCCACGCCGGCCGCGCGCGCGATCTCGAGCGTGCGGTCGGTCGAGCCGGCGTCCGCCAGCACGATTTCGTAGTCCGCGCGCGGCAGGGTCTGGGCGGCGATCGCCGCGAGGCACGCGGGCAGCGTGCGCGCGGAGTTGAGCACGGGAATGACGATCGAGAGGCGCATCAGACCTCCTTCGGCGTGACGGGGAAGCCCGGCAGCACGGTGGGATGCGGCTTGGCGCTCTTGAGCGGATAGTCGAGCGTGTAGTGCAGCCCGCGGCTTTCGTGGCGCTTCTGGGCGCTGCGCACGATGAGCTCGGCGCAGAGCGCGATGTTGCGCAGCTCAAGCGTGTCGGGCGTGACGAGATAGTCGAAGTAGTACTCGCGGATTTCCTTGCGCAGGATCTTCAGGCGATGCGCCGCGCGGGCGAGGCGCTTGTTGGTGCGCACGATCGACACGTAGTCCCACATGAGGCGGCGGATCTCGTCCCACATGTGCGAGACGAGCACGGCCTCGTCCGGCTCCACGGCGCGGCCGATGTGCCAGGCGGGAATCGCGACGCGCTCCGGCATCTTCTCCGGGTGCGCCGCGAGGCGCCGCGCCGTGAGACGCGCCGTGACAAGCGCCTCCAGCAGCGAGTTGGAGGCGAGGCGGTTCGCGCCGTGCAGCCCCGTGCACGCCGTCTCGCCCACGGCGGAAAGCCCGGGCACGGACGTCACGCCATCCACGGTCGCCTCCACGCCGCCGCAGCAGTAGTGGGCGGCGGGCACGATCGGGATGAGGTCCTTCGACATGTCGATGCCGAATTCGAGGCACTTGTGGAAGATGTTCGGGAAGCGCTTCTCGAGGAAGGCGCGGCCCTTGCGGCGGATGTCGAGGCAGCAGTAGGGCGCGCCCGTGCGCTTCATCTCGCTGTCGATCGCGCGCGCCACGATGTCGCGGGGCGCAAGCGAGCCGCGCGCGTCGTAGTTCTGCATGAAGGGATGTCCCTTGCGGTCCACGAGCACCGCGCCCTCGCCGCGCACGGCCTCGCTGATGAGGAAGCGCTTGGCCTTCGGATGATAGAGGCACGTGGGATGGAACTGGATGAACTCCATGTTCGCGATCTTCGCGCCCGCGCGCCACGCAAGCGCGATGCCGTCGCCCGTCGCGACGTCGGGGTTGCACGTGTAGAGGTAGACCTTGCCGCAGCCGCCCGTGGCGAGAATCGTGTTCGGCGCGCGCACGGCGTAGATCTCGTTCGTGGTCTTGTCGAGCACGTAGGCGCCCACGCAGCGGTTGGGACCCTTCAGGCCCAGGCGCCGCGTGACCACGAGGTCGATCACGATCGTCTGCTCGCGCGCGTCGATCGCGGGATGCTTCCTGAGCGTGCGGATCATCGCCGCCTCGCACTTCTGCCCCGTGATGTCGCCCGCGTGGAAGATGCGCCGCATGGAATGGCCGCCCTCGCGGCCGAGATCCCACGAACCATCCTCCTTCTTGTTGAACTTCACGCCGCAGTCGATCAGGTCGTGGATCGCCGCCGGCGCCTCCGAGACGATGCGCCGCACCACCTCCTCGTCGCACAGCCCCGCGCCGGCCACCTGCGTGTCCGTCACGTGCTTCTCGAACGTGTCGTCCGGATCCGCCACGCAGCAGATGCCGCCCTGGGCGAAGTTCGAGTTGCAGTCCTCGAGACGCTCCTTGGTGACGAGCACCACCTTCCCGGCCGAGGCCAGGTGCAGCGCCGTCATGAGTCCGCTCATGCCCGAGCCGACAACGAAATAGTCGCAGTCTACAATGCGCATGGTCTGTGTCCGAAGAGGAAGGCGAAACGTCAGGCGGTGGTGGACTTGTCCACCACGGCGCAGATGCAGCAGTCGCTCCACACGTTCTCGGCCGTCTCGATCATGTCGATGATCGTGTAGATCGGCAGGATCACGCCGAGGATCA
>CAVEDG010000231.1:0-1185 GCA_963614205.1 bacterium
GTCTCATGCCGCCTAGTATACCATAAATTCGCCGAAAGCGGCCTCATGCACGCCGGGAATCAATGACACGTTCTGAGAAATTCGCCGTTCCCCCACGTGCGGCGGCCTTCCGGCGTCTCGATGAAGGCGGCCTCGCCCGCGAGATGGCCGGAGGTCAGGCCCGGGCCCTCGATCCACCAGCCATAGGGCGCGAGCGCGCGTCCGCCCACGGTGCGCGGCACGTCGCCGAGATTCACGCACACGGAGACGTCGCCCCACTGCGCCGCGACCACGCCGTCGTCGCGCGGATCGGCGAACGAGGCCAGGTCGCGCCGCGCCAGCAGCGGTGCGCGGTCATGGCGGAACGCGACGAGCGGCTGGCCCGCGATTCGCGAGACGACCCGCGCCTGCAGTTCGTGCAGCCACGTGTACCATGCGAACTGCGGCGTGCCCACGAAGTCGCCCACGGCCACGTACGACAGGTTGTAGCCAAGCGCGAGCATCCACGCGAGCACGCGCTCGTTCGTGACGAACGCCCCGAGGTCGTGCATGTAGAAGAGCGCCTTGTCGTGAAAGAGCCGCAGGGCGACGGGCTCGATGCGCCAGGAGTCCGCCGGAATCTCGGTCTTGTAGAGCGGGCGCAGGCTCGGCTCGAGCGGCACGGTGCGCCAGGTGCAGCCGCACAGCGCGGTCTGGTAGTTCGCCGTGTGGTCCCAACCGTCCTCCGTGCCGAGGGGCGCGCGGCGCGCGTCTTCCGCGTTCATCGAGAGCAGCCCTTCGGTGTAGGCCATGGGCGAGGGCGAGGCGGGGTTGAAGTCCCAGCGCCAGCCGCGCGCGCCGCATTGATCCTGGAAGAGCAGATCCACGGGGGCGTCCTGCGTGAAGGCGCGCACGGTCTCGCGGTTGGCGGCCTGCACGGCGGGATGCCAGAACGTCGTCGTCCAGCCGTCGTTGCGCGCGTAGACCTCGTGGTAGGGCTTTCCGTCGAGACCGATCGCGAGCGGCGCCTCGCCCGCGGCCACGAAGCTGGGGCCGCGCGGATGATCGCACCACCACGTGGGATTTGTGTAGGGCGACACGAGATGCCCCTGCGCGCGGAGGTCGCGGAAGAGCGCGGCCATCTCGTTCATCGTGCCGTAGCGGGCATTCGGCGGCAGATGGTCGGGGTACTCCTTGTCGAAGCCGCCCTTGAGATAGTTCGGCGGG
>CAVEDG010000231.1:1195-2881 GCA_963614205.1 bacterium
CGGCGGGTGGTAGAGCGTGGGCGCGGGACACGCCGCGAGCATCTTCCGGGCGGCGACGGCGGGCGCGGACACCTTCAGCAGCGGCGCGCGCTTGAGTTTTTCGAGCGTGGCGGGATCGCGCACCTTCGCCGCAAGCGGCGTGGTGAGGCCGTTGGCCGCCGCGTAGTCCGCAAGCGCCGCCTCCAGCGTGTCGCCCGTGCGCAGACGCACGGCGGGCGTGCGCACGGTTTCGCCGGGCTTCGCGTAGGCGGCAAAGGCGTGCACGTACCAGCCGCCTGCGGCGTCCGCGCCCACCTGCGTTTCGCCGGGCGTGAACGGCGCGGGGTTCTTCCACGGCGCGTGCGTTCCGCGCGGCTGCAGGCCGTAGAGCGCCACGCGGTCGCCATGCGTGGTGGCGAGCTGCGCGAAGTCCGCGAACAACGGCGGATAGGAGGTCTTCAGCGAGAGAAAACCCGAGGCGTAGAAGGCATGGTAGAACGAATAGCCGCCGACCTCGATCCAGTTGCCGCCGGCCTTCACGAAGGCGCGCAGCGCATCGAGCTGGGGGATGTAGTCGGCCGGCGTCTCCACGGGAAAGGCCTCGCCATAGGGATTGAGAATGCAGAGCGCATCCGGCGCGGAGAGCAGCCGCTTCAACGCAGGCACCGTGGCGACGTCCTCGAAGGTGCATCCCGCCGGCAGCGCCTCGCGCAGGGCCGCGCGCCAGGCCGCCACGGGAATGCCGGAGAAATCGCCGCACGCCGGCCCGCCCGAGAGCGCGATGAGCGCCACGCGCCGACGCATGGGCGCCTGCGCGGCGAGACGCGGCAGCAGCTGCTTCACGGCGAGGAGATCGACCTGTCCCGGCGATGTCTTCCTCAACGGCGCGGTATCCGCCACGCCGAAACGCCACAGCGCGCCCGTGCCGCCAAAGCGCGTTGCGCCGAGATAGGGGCCATTCGCCGAATCGACCAGCACGAGATCGCACTGCGCGGCGGTGGAGGCCCGCAGCACGGGACGCGGCGTGGCGGCGAGGCGCTTCAGGACTGCGGCCGAGAACCAGTTCGTGCCCTCGGGCGTGACGATCAGCGTCTGCGGTGCGGCCGCGTTCAGCGGCATCTGGCGCAAACCGCCGCCGAAGAGGTGACGGTAGCCGGCGTCGTAGGTGCGCGCGCGCGTCCAGCCCCGCGGCTGCTCCGGCGTGGAGGGCTGGAAGAACTTCGCGTTGAGCGCGAGGCCGAGGCCGTCATTCCCCCTGCCGGGATAGACGAACGCGTGCACGGAGTCCGCGGGGAAGTCGAGCCGCGCGGGGAAGTCGAGCATGAGGCTTTCGCCGCGCTTCGGCGTGACGGCGGCGCGCAGATCCACGCCACGCCCATCCGGCACGGGCTGCGCCGTCACGGTCACGTCCGCCTGCGGAGAACGCCAGGCAAGGCGCGTCGTGCCGCCTTCCGTCGCGACCGTGAACGTGCCGCCGGGGACGGCGTTCGTGGCGAAGTCGGCGGAGGCGAGCGTGGCGCCGTCGCGGAACGCAAGACGCCAGAGGCCATGCCGCCCGCTCTGCCACACCACGCGTCCGCCCGCGGTGACGGAAAGCGCGCCCGTGGAAGGGTGAAAGGAAATCGCGGCGTCAGTGCCCGCCGGAACGAGGTCCGCCGCCACGCAGAACGGCACCAGCGTGGCCACGTAGCTCCATGGACGAAACAG
>CAVEDG010000232.1:0-2843 GCA_963614205.1 bacterium
CGTGGCAGCGACATGGCCGAAGGACAACCAAAAGTCTACAGCGTCACGCAGCTGACGCGCTCCGTGCGCAACAACCTGCTCGCGAACAACGTGAAGCTCGCGGGCGTGTGGATCGAGGGCGCGGTCTCGGGCTGCCGCACCTACGGAAGCGGCACGCGCTACTTCGCGCTGCAGGATGCCCAGGCTTCGATCAACTGCATGCTGTTCCCCTACGCGCTGGCGGGCTGCGACGCGGCGTTCAAGGCGGCGCTCGCGCAGGGCGACGCCAAGGTCAACGGCCTCGTGGTGCAGGTGGAGGGCGAGCTCGACCTCTCGATGCAGCGCGGCTCCTATTCCTTCAAGGTGCGCCATCTGCGGCTGAAGCCGGACGAGAAGGGCGCGCGTCGGCGGCAGTTCGAGGCGCTGAAGAAGACGATCATCGCGGAGGGACTCGACAAGCTCGACGAGCCCGCGCGCCGGCGGCCGCTGCCGTTTCTGCCGCGCTGCATCGGCATCGTCACCTCCGCCTCCGGCGCGGTGATCCACGACATGTGCGACGTGCTGTGGGGTCGCTTTCCCGACTATCTGCCGGGTCGGCCGTGCCGCACGCGCGAGGAGGCGGCCGCAGGCGACCGCGCGCTCATCCCCGACCGCGTGGCGCTGCACGCCGGCGCGCGCGTGCGCCTCTTCCCCGTGAAGGTGCAGGGCGACGGCGCCGCCGAGGACATCGCGCGCGGCATCCGCTACTTCAGCGATCTCGCCACGGGGGCGCGTCCCGCCGACGGCGGCCTCGTGCCCGACGTGCTCATCGTCGGCCGCGGCGGCGGCTCGGACGACGATCTCTGGGCGTTCAACGAAGAGCCCGCGGTGCGCGCGGTCGCCGCGTGCGCGATTCCCGTCATTTCCGCCGTGGGCCACGAACGCGACGTCACGCTGTGCGACTACGTGGCGGACAGCCGCGCGGGCACGCCCTCCATCGGCATGGCGCAGGCCGTGCCCGAGAAGGCCGAGCTCGTGAAGAAGGTGACGGCGGGCGAGGAACGCCTGCGCCTCGCGCTGCGCAACTGCCTGGACGACCGCGCGCAGACGCTCGACCATTTCGCGCACCGTCTCGCCACCGCGCCGCAGAAGGCGCTCGCCGACGTGGCGCAGCGCCTCACGGGACTTTCCGCGCGCCTCGCGCCCGCGCTGAAGGACGCGCTGGCCCGGCGCGAGACGGCGCTGCTCGCGCAGTCGGCGCGCCTTGCGCCCGCGATGCGCGCGGCCGTGCAGACGGCGGACGCCGCGCTGCAGCGGCTCGACGTGAAGCTGGGGCTGCTCAATCCCTATCAGGTGCTGGCGCGCGGCTATTCGATCACGCTGCGCGCGGATGGGCGCGTGGTGCGCGCGGCGGGCGACGTGGCCGCGGGCGACGCGCTCGTCACGCGCCTCGGCACGGGCGAAGTGAGGTCGGTGGTCGCATGAAGGCGATGGCACAGATGCGGGAGGCGCTCGTGGAGACCTGGGCGCACGTCACGGGGCGGCCGCGCCGCCTGGGCTTCGAGGCGGCCACGCTGACGGACTGCGGCCTCGTGCGCCCGGAAAACCAGGATTCCTTCGCGATCGCGCCCGAAAAGGGCTTCTTCTGCGTGGCGGACGGCATGGGCGGCGGCCAGGGCGGCGCGCTCGCGAGCCGCTGGACGTGCGACGCGCTGCAGGCGGCGTGGCAGACCGCGCGCGCGCAGGCGCCGACGGCGCGCGAGGCCGCGATGAACGACGCGCTGCAGGCGGTCAACGGACGCATCCGCGCCTATGCGCGCGAACAGGGCTTCAAGGTGATGGGCACCACGGTGGTCGCGCTGCTGCACGTGAACGCGGAAGGGGCGCGGGCGCGGCTCTTCCACGTGGGCGACAGCCGTCTCTACCGCCTGCGCTACGGGCGGCTCGACCTGCTCACGCGTGACCACACCGTGGGCAACGAACTCGGCACGGCGGTGGCGACGTCGGACGCCGCGCGCGCAAAATCCCTGCAGGCGCGCAGCAATCCGCTCACGCACATCCTCACGCGCGCGGTCGGCACGGAACAGCGCGTGCGTCCGGACTGGAAGACCGTGGACGTGCAGCGCGGCGACCGCCTCCTCCTCTGCTCCGACGGCGTGCACGACATGGTGGACGACGCGGATCTGGGATATCTGCTTGCCGAGGCGGACGATCCGCAGGACGCGGTGGAGATGATCGGCGCGGCCGTGCGCACGGCCGGCGCGGGCGACAACTACACGCTCGTCTGCCTTGACGCGCGCAGCGTGCTCTGACGCCGTTCAGCCGCGGAATTCACTCATCGTCGCCTCGCCGGCGGCGGAAATGCCGTCGTGACGCAGCACGGCGCGGATCGTGAGCAGCAGGATCCTGAAGTCGAGCGCCAGAGAGCGATGATCCACGTACCAGACGTCGAGCGCGAAGCGCTTCTCCCAGGAGAGGGCGTTGCGTCCGTTCACCTGCGCCCAGCCCGTGATGCCGGGCACGACCTCGTGGCGCCGCGCCTGTTCGGGCGAGTAGCGCGGCAGATACGCGGTCGGCAGCGGGCGCGGGCCCACGAGCGCGAGCGTGCCGCGCAGCACGAGCAGCAGTTCGGGCAGCTCGTCGAGCGACGAAGCGCGCAGAAAGCGGCCGAAGCGCGTGAGCCGCTCGGCGTCGGAGCCGGGGCCGGGGCGCATCGAGCGGAACTTGATCAGGCGGAACGCGCGCCCGTGCAGGCCCGCGCGCTCCTGCGTGAAGAAGACGGGCGAGCCCAGCGCAAGGCGCACGGCCAGCGCCACCACGAGAAACAGCGACGCCCAGAGCGGCGCGGTGCACACCACCAGCGCCACGTCGAGCGCGCGTTTCAG
>CAVEDG010000233.1:0-2830 GCA_963614205.1 bacterium
CCAAGCATCCCATTCCGCCCCTCTCCCAAAAAACGAAAACTAAAAAAACGCGCCGTTTGCCGCGTTTTTGGCGGAAGCAGAAATAAAGAACCCCGATACAACTACACGCGGTTCTTCCTGCGTTACGTGAACCCGCGTATTCCTGAGATTCAGGCCGGCTCGTTTGCGTTCCTTTCGCTTGCGCTGCTGCCGGGCTGGGAGACGATGATGGGGCTTCAGTTCGAGAATCTCGTCCTCAACAACCTGCCCGAGGTGCTCAGGGCGCTGGGTCTGTAGGGGCATCGCACGATCACGACGCCGTTCGTCGACTACGGGAACATCTACTACGCGTAATAAAATACCGAGGTCTGAGTGTGATTGAGGGAGACGCAATGCGGGCCATCTCGGAGAACCCGAAGATCACGGCGGCATGGCATTCAGGTCGAGCGTCGGTCGCCCCTCTCACAAGTCTTGTTTACACCCGATAGAGAAAATTTCAAAAAATGGGGCTTGACAACGGGGGGGGGCAAATTGTATACTTGCTTTAATTTTTTTTGTGGCAAGGTGTGCCCTGTGGGCGCGGCTTGGCCATGAACACCACCAGAACCGGAGAACACGACATGATGAAGCATGGACAGGGAAGGGGCGCGGCGATCGGCTTGATCGCCGGCGCGAGCGCATGGTTGGCGATGGGCGCGGCGTACGCGAGCGCGGCGCGCGACTTTGCCGAGACGACGGTGATCGACGCGCCGGCAGGCACGACGACGGCGCTGGGCGACTTCGCCGTGGGCGACCGCGAGGCGCTCTACAAGACGGGCGCGGGCACGCTCGCCGTGGAGGCGAACCGCCTTGCGCGGCCGAGCGACGGCCGCCTCACCGTGCTCGAAGGCGACGTGGCGATCACGCCCGGCACGGCGACGGACGCCACCGTGCCGCCCGCCGCGTGCCAGAAGGCCGCGTTCTGGGTCAACCCCTCCAGCCTCGTCACGACGAATGGCGTGGCCGCGGGCGAAGACGCCGCCGCGCCCGTCTACGCCGCGCGCTGGTGCGACGTGCGCGAGACGACGCCGGCCTCTCCCACGCGCGTCTACGCCGAGCCGCGCTGGTTCGGCTCCGAGGCCGTGCCCGCGCTGCTCGACGGCATCGATCCCGTGGTGTCGAACTACAACGGTCGCCTGGCCGTGGATTTCGGCGGCGCGCAGAGCGGCCAGTACATGAACTGGCGCCTCAACGGGTCGGACTGCACGCTGACGAACGTGTGGCATCTCTTCATCGTGCACGGCGTGGAGACGTGCGGCGGCACGCCCGTGAGCGACAAGGCCGGTGGTCGCGACAAGTGTCCCTTCCTGTTCGCCCTCTTCCAGGGCAAGACGGCGAGCGGGGTCTTCTGCATACCCAGCTTCGATGACTACAAGTCGACGACCATTGCGACCGACCGCGGCGACATCTGCACGCCGCAGATGAGCGCGCGCTTCTTCCTCGACGGCGTGGCGACGGATCTGCGCACCACGAAGCCGCGGAAGGGCTGGCAGCTGCTCGGCGCGGACTACATCGACGTGCTGCCCCGGGCGGACAACTTCTTCCGCGGCGGCTTCCGCGAGGTCATCAAGGGGGCGCAGGGCGGCGACTATCTCGGCGAAGTCCTCGTCTTCACAAACCGGCTCACGGTGGCCGAGTGCGCGGAGATCACGCGCTATCTGCTCGCGAAGTGGCGCGCGCCGCTCGCCAACGCGGACGCGCAGAGCCTCGACTTCGCGGTGCGCGCGCACGGCACGCAGGTCACGCTCGCCGCGGGGACGTCCGCCGCGGTTTCGGGCGAGGCGGGCACGACGACCACGCCGCTCGCCTTCGCGGGCGCGGGCAGCGTGACGAAGACGGGCGCGGGCACGCTCGCGCTCGGGCCGACGGATGGCCTCGCCCTCACGGGCGACTTCACGTGGCAGGAGGGAGCGCTGCGCCTGCAGGGCGGCCGCATTCCCGCGCTCGCCGTGGCGGGCGGCGAGACATACGCCTTCACGACGGACAGCCACGCGGCCACGCCCACGGCGGCGGGCGACGCGGCGGCGGGCCTGCTCTGCACGAAGACGGCGGGCGCGGCGGGCGTGGTGGAGACCACGGGCAACGGCTGGCTGCGCGTCCACACGGTCGCGCCCGACGTGCGCACGGTGAAGGTCGGCATCGGCGCGGCGGACAAGGGCGCCGTGCTGCAGCTGGAAGGGCGCGCGCGCCAGACGGCCGCGCCCGAGGCCGGCCCTGCGGAGGCGACGATTCCGAACGCCGACTTTGAACAGCCGTTTACGATCACGACGACCAAGTTCGACCGCTCGGAACTCGGAGACGCGGGCATCAACGGCTGGAAGGGATGGGGTGGTTTTCTCATGTGCGTGCAGGCGCCGCAGAAGAGCGCCGGAGGCACGAACACGTGGAGCCAGTGGCTGAACCGGCTGCCGCGCGACGGCACGAACATCCTGAAGATCGTGCAGGCCGGCAAGGCCTATACGACGGTGCAGGTGCCGCAGGCGGGCGTCTACGAACTCTCCTTCGACGCGAAGAGCCGCTACACGCCGTTGACGCATAATTATCAGGCTGGCAACGGCTTCTGGTATGACGACCGCCAGTCGCAGATCGACATCCAGTTTGCGCAGAACGCGGGCGACGTCTGGAACGCCGCGGCGCGCGTGGGCACGCTGCCGCTCGGCAGCACGGAATTTGACCGCTTCCACTTCCGCTTCGCGGTGGCCAAGGCCGGTGCGTGGACGCTCGGCCTGAAGTCGGTGGATTATGGCAAGGACAGCACGGCGTTCTTCGACAACTTCCGCATGGTGCGCGTGGCCGAGCCGGTGCGCGAGAC
>CAVEDG010000234.1:0-2824 GCA_963614205.1 bacterium
ATCTCGCCGTCCACGCTCCTCCGCCTCGCGGCGTTGTCCCGTGGTGGGGCGAACGGGGAAATAGTGTATCAAATCCCGCGCCGCCGCGCAAGGGGGTTCCGAAAGATTTCTTATTTTTTTTGAAACGCGCGAAAACACGCGTCGAACGCTTCAGAAGTCGCGCGTGTTCGGCGCCGTGGGGCGGGGCGGGGCCGCGTAGTCGCGCAGCGCCTTCTCGAGCGGGCCGTCCTTGGGCAGCCAGCCGCCCGCCACGAGCATCTTCACGAACCGCGTGAGCGAGCTGACGTGATACGGCTGCGCCACCTTCGGGTCGCGGGCCTTGAGCGCCGCCACGCAGTCGGCCTCGGCCGCCGCGAGACGCGCCTTCACCGCGCGGTCGGGCTCGTAGCAGAACGACTCCCACAGGCGGATGAAGCGCTCGAAGGCGTCCGCGGTCCCGTCGGCGAACGCGCGCGACTGCACGGCCAGCTCGTGGCGCAGCGCCGCCACCTTGGCATGGTTCACGTACGGGCCGCCGTTCACGCAGTTCTCCTGACGGGCCGGAATGCGGCGGATCCAGATGTTCCGGAACGGCACCGGATGGCCGTGATCCTGCAGGCGCAGCGGTCCCGAGGAGGTTTTCGCGTGGTCCAGTCGCCGGCACCAGGTGGTCATGCCCTGCAGCTGCCAATTGTCCTGCACGAGCACGCCATTGAAGAACACGGTCATCGAGCCCGGATCCACCAGCCGCCCGTCCTCGCGGCGCGGCGGATGGAACACGATGTCGTAGCTCTGCCATTCGCCGGGCTTGCGGCAGGGGTTCACGAGCGGCGGATTCTGCCCGTAGACCGCGCCGGCCTGGCCGTCCGCGTAGTTCGCGGGCTTCCAGGGCGACTTCGAGGGCACGATCGCCGAGGAGTCGAGGATCTGGATCTCGTAGCAGCTCATCAGAATCACGCCCGAGTTGCCCCAGCCCTCCACGTCGTTCACGGGCGTCTGCCACTCCACGTGCAGCTGGCAGTCGCCGAAGTCCTCCTTCGTGAGCGCGGAGCCGGAGCCGGGCGCGCAGATGAACGTGCCGTCCTTCACGCGCCACTTGCTCGGGCCGCCGTCCGCGCTGCGCCAGTGCTTCGCGATCGACTCGGGCGTGCCGTCAAAGAGCACGAGCGCATCGGAGGGCGCGCCGCCCTGCGGCACGGTGATCTGCACGGGATTGGGGCGGTTCACGTCGTGCACGGCCCAGGCGTGGGTGTCGTCCGGGCGGTCGCCCGAGGGTTCGGCGCACGCCACGCACGCGGCGCCGGCGCACACTGCGGCAAAAAACGTCTTCATGTTGGATTGTCCTTTCGCGTCTTCGCTCTCACTTCATGTTTGCGCACACAAGGCGCCTGCCGGGCTGCAACTGGGCGAGATTGCCCAGAAAGCCCCATTCCGTCATGCGGCAGGCCCAGGCGAACGGACTCGTGGTGCCGCCGCCCTGCAGGCAGGCGTTGACGTATTCGTAGTAGTGCGAAGGCGCCGCGCCCACCATCGGCATCGCGGGCGCGGTCTTGCCGTTCTTCATCACGAAGACGGGCTCCGCGTCGAAATGCGTGGAGAGCAGCCATCCTTCCGTGCCTTCGACCACGCGGCCCTGCGGCGGCAGGTCGCCCATCGGCGTGCGCGCCGCGAGGTCGCGCAGGAAGGCCGGCGGGAAGAAGCGCGGCTCGATGCTGCGGCGCGCGTTCCAGAAGCCGTCGCACCACTCCACGTCGAAGGGCGTGCCGCCGCTCGCCTTGATGCCGGGGAAGGTCCACGTCACGTGCGACATCGACGGCCAGAACTGCTCGCGCTGCGCGGGCGTCCAGCCGTCGTCCGCGATTTCGGCGCACACCGTCTCCGGCGAGAGCGCGCCGATCTCAAGGCCAAGCCACACGGGGCTCATCAGGTGCAGCCCCAGGTCGCCCAGCCACGACGTGCCGAACGCGCGCCACTTGCGCCACACGCCCGGATGGTAGGCGCCCGCCACGTACGGACGCTCCGGCGCGGGTCCGAGCCACAGCTTCCAGTCCAGCGTCTTCGGCACGGGCGAGGGCTGCAGCGGCCAACGGTAGTTCTCCGGCCCCGGCTGCCGGCGCCGCGTCGAAAAGAGCCACACGTGGCGCACGGCGCCGATCGCGCCCGTCTTCAGCGCGGCGACGGTGCGCCGGTCGCACTCCCAGGCCGCGATCTGCGTGCCCATCTGCGTGACGGCCTTCTTTTCGCGCGCCAGGCGCTCCAGTTCGCGGCAGTCCGCGAGGTCGTGGCAGAGCGGTTTCTGGCCGTAGACGTTGAGGCCGCGCCGCAGCGCCTCGCACATGTAGCCCGCGTGGGTGTGGTCGGGCGTGGAGACGTTGACCGAGTCGATGCGGTCGCCCTCGGCGGCGAGCATCTCGAAGGCGTTGCGGTAGATGCGCGCGTCGGGGTGCAGTTTCTTCGCCCGCTCGAGGTAGGCGGCGTCGACGTCGCACAGCGCCGTGATGTGCACGTCGCGGTGCGAGGCAATGCTGGCCATGTCGCCCGCCGCCATGTTGGCCGTGCCGATGCAGGCATGGCTCAGCAGCGCGTTGGGCGCGCGCCGCTTGACGACGGCGGGGAAACCGAGGGCGGGCGCGAGCGCCGCGCCGCAGCCCGCCAGAAAGCGCCGCCGAGAAAGGCGCGGCGCGCGTTGGGAAGCGTGTTCGTTCATGTCGAATGATCCTTTGGGAAAACTGACAATTCCTGACTTCGCCCCCTGTCACTTGCAGAAGGCCGAGAGCGCCAAACGCCGATAGTATAGCACATTCCCCTCCACGCCGTCAAGGGGGTCGGCATGAGAATTTCACTT
>CAVEDG010000235.1:0-2812 GCA_963614205.1 bacterium
CCTTTAACCTTTAACCTTTAACTTTTAACCGCTAACTGCTAACTGCTAACTGCTAACCTTTAACCTTTAACTTTTAATCTTTAACTTTTAACTGCTAACTGCTAACTTTTAACTTTTAACTTTTAATGTTTAATCTTTAACCTCGAAGAGGGACCTTCCCGCCGGCACGCGCCGCGGCTCCTGCCCCGGCGCCACGAGCGTCGTCGGCACGTAGGGCGGCCGCTCGAGTTCGAGTACGATCTTGCCGCCCTCGCGCCGCCACGCCACCGACACGCGCCCGCGCGGCGTGTCGCGGTGCGCCGTCACGCGCCCGAGCCCCTTCGGGAAGCACGGCCGGATCTCGACCGCCGCGTAGCCGGGCTTCGCCGCGCGGATGCCCGCGAGGCGCGTGGTGAGCGCGTGCAGCGCGCCCGAGAACATCGCGTGGTTGTGGGAGTTCATCCCGCCCCTGAACGTCCACTGCTCCCACAGCGTGGTCGCCCCGTTCGCGAACATGTATCCGAAGCCGGGCTGCTCCGGCTGCGTCATGAGCGTGAGGAAGAGATCGCCCGCGCCCCAGTCGCACAGCACGTCGCCGAGATAGCGCATGCCGAAGATGCCCACGTTCACGCGGCACTTGTCGCGCCCGCGGATCGTCTCCACGAGCTGCGCCGCCACGGGCGCGCGCGCGGCTTCCGGCACGAGCCCGAAGGCGAGCGGCAGCACGGCCGTCGTCTGCGAACCGTCGCCATACGTGAACGACTCCGCGTGGAAGAACGCCTTCTGGAACGCCGCCAGCATCCGCGCCCGCAGCGCCCGGTACGCCGCCGCGTCGTCCGCGCGCCCGAGCGCTTCCGCCGCCTCCGCCGCGCACCGCGCCATGTCGCAGAGAATCGCCGAGTTCACGAGCGACACGTCGTTGAAGTAGCCCTTCCACGTGCCGTCGTTCGGCGCGCACCAGTCGCCGAAGCCGTCCTTCCACACGAGGTCGGGATGCGCCTTGACGTCCGCATCCACCTGCGCCTTCAGCTGGTCGTAGTGGCGCGCGAGAATGCGCGTGTCGCCCGTCTCGCGGTAGAGGCGCAGCGGCAGCGTGGCCGCGTCGCCCGTCCAGTCCGGATTGCCGCGGCTGCCGGCGATGTCGTCCGCCCACTTGCCGTAGTAGCGCGCGAGGTTGAACCACGTGAGCGCGGCGTCCTCGTAGGCCTGCGAGTCCATCTGGCAGGGCGTGCGTTCGTCGCGCATGGCGCAGTCCGTGGGATAGCTCATGAAGTTGCTGAGCATGGACCACGTGGCGGCGTTGACGAACTTCGCGAGGCCCTCGTTGTCGCTCTCGAACGCGCCGATGCGCTCCACGTCGGCGTGCACGGCCCATCCCGTGAGGTCGGCCGGCGTCGGTTTGCCGCCCGCCGGCCAGCCCGTGATCTCCGCGTAGCGGAAGCCGTGGTAGGTGAAGCGCGGCAGGAAGGTCTCGACCGCGCCCGTGCCGGCGAGGACGAAGTCGTCGCGCGAGTCCGCAAGGCGGTTCGTCCAGGGGTCGATCATGCCGTCCTTGCCCAGGAGTTCGCTTGTGTGCACGCGGATCGTCGTGCCCCTGGGTCCGCGCGCGCGCACTTCCACGAAGCCCGCGCGGTTCTGCCCGAAGTCGGCCACGAACACGCCCGGCCGCGGCTCGGTGATGCGCACGGGCGCGCGCGGATCGCTCATGCGCACGGGCGGCGCGTCGTTCGCCACAAGCGGCGGCGCGTCGTTGCGCGGCAGCACGTGCACGGCGCGCCAGCCGTTCGTCGCGCCCGCGGCCGTGCACCACGCCGCGTCCGCGCGCGTCGCGTCGATCGTCTCGCCGCAGTAGATCGAGGCGCGCGGCACCGTGGCCGCCTCGCGGCGCGACCACGCGCCGTCCGTGACGACCACGTCGCGCGTGCCGTCCGCATACGTGACGGCGAGATGCAGAATCGCGCGGCGCGACTTGAGCCAGTGCCAGCCCCACTGCGAGAAGTCGTCCGCATAGCCGGGCGCGAGCCAGAGGCCGAGCGTGTTTGCGGCGCCGGACGTCAGCTGGCGCGTGACGTCGTAGGTGTCGAAGAGCGCGGCGCGGCCGGCCGTCATGCCGGGCGCGAGCACGCGGCGCGGATCGACCTTCGCGCCGTTGAGCCACAGTTCGTAGAACCCGAAGCCGCACACCGAGACGAGCGCCTGCGCGAGGGGCTTCGCCTGCAGCGTGAACGCGCGGCGCAGCTGCAGCGTGCCCTGCGGCAGCTTGCCCTTGCCGGGCTTCACCTCCTTCGGATTCGCCGCCGCGCACGGCTCGTCGCCGATCCACTGCGCCCCCTCCCAGTCGGCCTCCTTCTGCAGGCCGATCGAGAAGCGCTGCGGCGCGCACCAGTCCGTCGCGCCCGCAAGCCGCACCTGCCACGTGTAGACGCGGCCGGGCGTGAGCGCGGGGCCGCCGTAGACGCACGTGAAGAGATCGTCGCCCGCGCCCTGCCAGACCGTCTCCGCGCCCGCGCACACGCGCACTTCGGCGCGCGCGGGGCGCGTGGCCGGCTCCGTGCCCGCCAGCGCCCACGTGAAGCGCGGCGCCGGCGCCGGAATGCCCAACGGCTCGCGCGCGCATTCGCACCGCGGCGCCGCGATCTCCAGCGCAAAGGCCGCCCCGGCGGCAAGACTCAGAAGACTGCTGAACAGAAGTTTCATGAAAGTTCCTGAAGAAAGGTTTCAGACAGTATACCACAATGTCGCCATGCACGAGACCGACCATTACGTCTGTTGACCATGCCGGGTTTATTTGATAATCTACTTCGGCAATGGAACGCGAACAACAGGACAAGAC
>CAVEDG010000236.1:0-2769 GCA_963614205.1 bacterium
GCCCCGTGGAGAGCGAGAAGCTCTCCTTCGTCCAGCCGAGCACCATGGGCGAGAAGCAGCCGAAGAGGAAGGCGATCATCAGGTTGAAGCCCGCTGCGGAGGCGTGGTAGCGCGGCTCGACCACGTCGAAGAACGCGGCGAAGTTGTTCGAGTCGTACGCGCCGCGGAAGACGCCGAAGAGGCCCATCGCCACGCAGCAGCCCAGGTAGGTCGTCGCCTGCGACATGAGCGCGATGAACGGCACGCCGAGCAGCAGGCCGCCGCCGATGATCCAGAAGCGGATGGTGGGAATGCGCTTCACGAGCCGGTCGCCGAGGCGCGAGCCGATCACGATGCCCAGCGCCGCGCCGAGGTAGTGCCACAGCACCGCATGAAGCCCGGCGGACGCCTTGCCGACGTGGAACGTGTCCACGAGATAGTTTGGCATCCACGTCTTGAAGCCGACGTCCACGTACACTTCCATGCCGAGCGCGAGCGCGATCAGAACGGCGGCCGGCTTCGAGAACATCGCCTTGAGCGCCGCAACGGGCGTGACGCGCGTCGCCGCGGTCGCGGTCGCCGCGGGTTTGGTGTTGCGCAGGCCGAAGGCGAGCACGAGCGCGGCGACGAGGCCGAGCGCGCCCAGCGCCTTGAACGGCAGGCGCCAGCCGTCCACCCCGACCGTCGCGAGGCCGCCCGCCAGCCAGCTGCAGCCGATCACGCCGATGTACATGCCCAGCTGCAGCAGCGAGAGCGCCGTGGCCTTCGTCTCCGCGTGCAGCTGCGAGACCAGCGACGTGGAGGCCGGATAGTAGAACGGCTGGCCAAAGCCGTTGACGAGCCCGTAGGTGACCACGAGCGCGCCGATGCACGTCACGAAGCCGGAGCCGAGGATGCCCGCGCTGAAGATCGCCACGCCCGCCACGACCATCCACTTGCGGCTCAGGATGTCCGCCGCGAAGCCCGCGAACGGAATCGTGAGCCCGTAGATGAGCGTGAAGACGGTGCTCACGAGACCGAGCTGGACGTCCGTGGCGCCGATGGACTCGCGGATCGAGCCGAGCAGCGGCCCGTAGATCTGGCGCGTGCCCTGCTGCAGGAAAAAGGCCAGCCACAGCAGCGCCAGGGCCACCCACTTGTAGTTGTCGCCGCGCGTCGTCGTGGCGGGTGCGTTCGTCTCCATTCGCGAGTCCTCCCCTTCTAGGCTTCGAGGTTCCAGCCGTTGTGGTACTTGACCACGAGCGCCTTCTCGATTTCGGCCGCGTTCGGGCCGACCGCGCATTCGCGCGCGGGATCCCAGCGCAGACCCTTCAGGCCGAGACGCGCGCAGGCGTTGGCGAGGTGGGCGATCGTCATGGAACGGTGCCCGATCTCGCAGTCCGTCGCGATGGGCGCGTTGTTGAAGACGCCGTCGACGAAGTCCATCTCGTGGCCGTGCCCCGCGGGATTGCGGTAGAGGTGCACGTCGGAGCCCTTGAGATCCCGGTGCTCATTCCACTTTTCAAGGTGCTTCGGCGGCACGATCTTGCCGCGCGTGACGAAGAGGTCGCCCTTCGGCGCGTGGAACTTCAGACCCTGCGGCGCCTTGTCGGCGTCGGAGACATGGGCGCGGAAGCCGTTGTCGTAGACGACGTCGAACGAGAAGCGGTAGGGCGTGGCGAAGACCTCGGGCGCCACGACCTTGGAGTCCGGCGGCTGGAAGTCGCACGTGAAGTTCTCGATCGCCACGGGGCCGGAACGATCCTTGCCGAGCGCCCACTGCAGGATGTCGAAGTGGTGCGCGCCCCAGTCCGAAATCGTGCCCGTGCCCGTGCGCCAGTTCCAGCGCCAGGAGACCGGCCCGTGGATGCCGGGAATGTAGGCGTTGTTCTCCCAGTGCTCGGCAGGACCCTGCCAGAGATTCCACAGCTCGGTGGATTCGAAGTACTCGGCGGGCGGTGTCGTGCGCGAGGCGTCGCGCGCGTAGCCGTTGCGCCGCGAGTCGTTGTGTGGATAGACGAGGCCGATCGTGCATTCGCGGCAGTCGCCGAGATAGCCGTTGCGCACGAGTTCGCACGCCACGCGGAACTCGCCGGCGCTGCGCTGCTGCGAACCGACCTGGAACACCACGCCGCTCTTCTTCGCGACGGCGGCCATGATCTTGCTTTCCGAGAGCCCGAGCGAAATCGGCTTCTGGCAGTAGACGTGCTTGCCGGCCTTCATGGCGGCCACGGCGATGGCCGCGTGCCAGTGGTCCGTGGTGGCGATCAGCACGGCGTCGACCGTGGGGTCGGCGACGACTTCGCGCCAGTCGACGACCATGCGGCAGTCCTTGTTCTTGTAGCGGGCGTCGACCTTGTCCTTGGCCACCTTGCGGCCGTAGGGCGTCTTGGCGTCATAACCGCCATGCCGGGCGTTGAACACGGGGTCGCACGTCACCGTCACGCGCACGCGCGGGTCGGCGAGAAAGCCGCCCATGTTGCCCATGCCCATCACGCCGCAGCCGATCACCGCGAGGTTGATCCTGCCGTTGGCCGAAGGCCGCCGCGGCTGCGCGTAGCCGCCGCCGAGCGTGCCGCAGCCGCCCGCACACACGCCCAGCCCCGCCGCCAGGCCACCCAGAAACGCGCGGCGCGAACTCGTCACGCCCGAAAGAGTCGTCTTCATTGCTGATTTCCTATTTGGAATTCCAAAAACTGTGAAGCCGTAGTCTATCAGTTTCGAACGAGATTGTAAAGCGGGTGATGCAAAGGAACAAAAAGTGCCTCCGGGCGGAGGTGGGAGGAACCAACCCGGAGGCGTACCGCATTT
>CAVEDG010000237.1:0-2753 GCA_963614205.1 bacterium
GAGCCGAGGTCGAACCCGGCAAGCGTGCCGGCGCTGACGGTGCAGGTGAGGTAGAGGCGGTTTCTCTCCTTGAACGCGCTGTCGTTGGCGAACGTCGCCTGGGAGGAAAGCCCGCCCACGCACAGATACCGTTGATGGGCGGCGTCATGCGGGGCGCGGTCGTCCATGGCATAGGTCCTATTGTCCTGGCCCGATACGAAGAGGCGATGGCTCTGCGTCTCGTCGCGTTCCAGCGTGAGCGAGGAGGGAATGGTTTCCGCCTCCAGGGAGACCGCGACGGTGTCGACCGAGACGTTCTGGCCGCTGAGCAGCCCCGCGTAGGTCTTCCCGTTCTCCGCCTTGCGGATGTGAAAGAGCAGCTTGTCGCGCAGTTCGCGTCCGCGCACGGAGAGCTCGCACTGCGCCATCGTGCCGTGGAACATCTTGACGCAGCTCACCGTCGTGGTCATGAACGAGGTGGCGAGAATCGAGACGAGGCCCACGGCGATGAGCATTTCAAGCAGGGTGAATCCGCGACGGGAAGCGTGCATGGCGTCTGTTCTCCTCAGTTGTCCTTGACGATGCGCGTGAGCGAGCCGCGGAAGATGCGGCGCTCAAGGGAACGGGCGTTGTTCGCGCCCCACGTCACGGAGGCGACGATGATCTTGCCGTTGACGCCGGAGGGCGCGGTGACCGTGGTCAGGGCACGGGCCTCGGGCCAATGCTGCGCGAGGGCCGGCGCGGCCTCCGCAATCTGCGACGAGTAGTCGGTCGTGCCGACGGCGAGCGCGTTGTAGTCCTCGTTGAACTTCATCCACGCAAGATCGAACGCGAGGGCGTCCGCCGCGAGAAGATCCGCATTCTCGCGGGCCGCCTTCGAGGCCACGGTGAGACCGCCGAAGAACGCGCACACGAGCATCGAGAGGACGGCGCCCGCGATGAGCACTTCCACGAGCATGAAGCCGCGGCGGAGATTTCGGGGACTGCGCATGCCGGTTCTCCTTTCAGGACGCGGTGCGCTCGGGCTCCGCGTAGAGTTTCTCGAGTGTTTCCTCGGCATTGGCGGGATGGGCGAGGAAGAAGCGGCACGGCATGCCCGCAAGGCGCTCGATCTCCTCGCGGAAGCCCTCGCTCATGGGGTTGAGCGCGGCGACCATGAGCAGATCGCCCAGCTTGGCGAACGGCACCACGCCGCGCACGCGCACGAGGTTCTCGGGCAGCAGCTTGAGCAGTTCCTTCGAAAGCGGCAGACCGTCGAGCGGCACGGGCGGCGCGCCGCAGGCGTCCGCCACGGCGGCGGCCACCTTCTCGCCCGTGGAAATGCTTTCGCGGTAGATGATCGCGAGGGCGGAGACGAGGAAGGGGCGCGTGGCCTCGGGCAGTCCGGCGAGGTGGCGCTGCACGGTCTCGGCCATCTGCGGATCCACGATGCCGCGCTGCGAGAGCGCATGCACGAGCCCGGCCTCGGCCTTGACCGCGTCGAGAATCGCCTTCACCACGGGCACGTCGGCATGCGCGTCGCCCACGCCCATCGAGCCGGGCGCGATGGTGGGCGTGTGGATCGCCTGCACCTTGCGCACCATCTCCTGGGCGTCGGCCTCCTTGTACGTCGCCAGGCGCTCGGCGATCGCGTCCGCCGCCGTGTAGTCCTTTTCGTCGAGCAGGGTCGTGGCGAGCTGCACGAGCGAGGTGCGCGCCTTCTCGGCGTCGCCGATCTGTTCGTAGGCGACGGACAGGAACTCGAGCGTGGTGCGGTCGCCCGGCATCAGCTTGAGCATGCGCTCGAAATAGGCGATGCCCTCAAGTAGTTTGGCGTTGTCTTCGGCCATGGCCACCCTCCTCCCCTCGCCCCGCTACGCCTGCTGCTTCACCCAGGCATGGGCGGGATCCATCGAGGAGATGAGCCCGCGGCCCGTGCTGCCCGCCATCGTCCAGAGATAGTACATCTGGTAGCCCGGCGCGCCGACGAGCGGGTGGTAGCCTTCCGCGATCGCCACGGTGTCGTGATCCTGCACGCGATAGGCCTCGTTGAGCGAGCCGTCCGGCTTGTAGACGCTCTGGAAGCCGAAGCCCTGGCCGGGATTGAAGAGGTAGAAGTAGGTCTCCTCCATGTCGAGCTCGGCGGGCGGATTGTTCACGTCGTGGCGATGGCTGGGATAGCCGCTCCAATTTCCGCTCGGAATCATGCCTTCGCCGATGTAGAAGTGCTCGCTGTCGAACGTCTCGTCGAGAATGATCTCGCTCGTGCGCGTCCAGTTGTCCTTGCCGAGCTCGATGTGGCGCGTGTCGGCGGGGCGAATGAGCGTGGGCCGCGCCGTGTCGCGCGTGGCGGGCGAGCCGTTGTAGGCGAGCTCCACGTCCGTCAGCGCCTCCAGCGTGTAGGCCGTGTGGCGCGGCAGATAGAGGCAGTGCGGCTTGCCGGTGAAGGGAGAGGTGCGGCCGTCCGCCACGGTGAAGGCCCAGCCGTCGCCCGAAGCCTTGAAGTTGCCGCCCATGAGCACGAACGCCACTTCCATGTCGCCCGTGGTGTCCGCAAAGGAGGTGCCGGCGGCGAGCTTGACGAGGCCGAACTTCGTGAGCTTCATCTTGCGCTCGCCGACGTCGAAGATCTTGTTGTAGCCCTGATGGGGCGTGCAGGGGATGAGGAGACTTTCGTTCATGTTCTGTTTTCCTTTCGGGAGTTGGGAGTTGATAGTTGGTAGTTGGTAGTTGATAGTTGATAGTTGGTAGTTGGTAGTTGATAGTTGGTAGTTGGGGGTACTAACTTTTAACGT
>CAVEDG010000238.1:0-2738 GCA_963614205.1 bacterium
CCTTTAACCTTCACCCTTTAACCTTTAACTTTTAACTTTTAATTTTTAAATTTTAACCTTCGGCTACTGCCCCTGCTGGGCGGCGTCGAGGGCGTCGGCAGCGGCGGCGCGGGCCTCCTGCTCGGCGCGGCGCTCCTGGGCGCGGGCGCGGCGCTCGGCCTGGCGCGCGGCGCGTTCCTCGTCGGTGACGGGAATCTCCATCTCCTTGATGCCCATCTGCTGCAGGGCGAGATTGACCTTGCGCTTGTAGACCTTCGCGCCTTCGATGTCGCCGGCGTCGAGCAGGCCCTTGAGCTCGAGCATCGCGTCGTTGCGGATCTTCGCGTTCTGGTTCATCAGCTCCTGGTGCTCGCGGATGACCTCGCCCACCGTCTTGCCCTCGTCGAGCAGCTGCTTCATCTGCGCGCGCAGGTCGATCACCGATTCCTTCAGCGCGCGGGTGCGCTCGTCGTCGGTGTCGAGAATCTTGATTTCCTTCTTGAGCGATTCGAGGAACTCCTTCTCGATGTTCGCCGAGATCGGAATCGGCGCCATGCCGCGCCCATCGTCCGAGGCGATCATCGCGAGCACCTGATCAGAGGCGTTGTCGAACACCGGCTGGGCGCTGCGCGGCGGCGGCAGCGCAGTCGCGGTGGGCAGCGTGGGCGCCGCATTGGTGGCGGGCGCAGTCGCAACGGTCTCGGCGGGGGGCGCCGCCGGCTTGGCCGCGGGCTTCTTCGCGGGCGCGGACTTCGCCTTCTCCGCGGCGGGCTTCTTCGCCGCCTCGCGCTTCGGCTTGGCCGGCGCCTGAACCTTCTTCTCGCCCGGTTTCGCCGGCGCGCTCGGCGCCAGCGCGTACCAAATCCCCAGCGCGGCCACCACCACGAGCAGCCCCGCCACAAGCCCGCGCAGCGCACCCTTCGGCATCGGACGCGACGCCGTCTTCTTCTTCCCGCTCTCGACCACCGAGGTGGGCGTGATGCCGCGCGCCCGGAAGGCGGCCAGCGCCTCCGTGCGCGTGGCGGCCTCCGCGGTCACCGTCTTCAAGGCGCCGGTGGCGTCGCGATACGTTGCCGTGAATGTCATGGTGCGCTCCTTGCTCCGGCTACTTGGCGACGGGCTTCGCGGCCGCGTTCGTGGCGGCGGGCGGCGCGATCTTGATCGCGTTCGCGGGGCCGCGCTCCTTGCCGGAGGCAACGTCCTCGTAGATGATCTTCTGGAAGCTGTTCGTGGGCGCGGGCGCCCAGCCCTCGATGCACGCCTGCTTGTACGTGGTGCGCCGAATCGAGGTGATGCCACGCGCGCGCGCACCGTCGAGCACCGCGTTGAACGGCTCGGGACCGGGCGCGTAGGCAAGACGGCCATCGAGGTCTTCGAGCGAATTCACCGGCCGCATGAGGTCGCCCGTGGCCATCACCGAGTTGCCGCCGCCGAAGAGGTAGACGAGCGCGCGCCACAGCTCCTTGCGCACGCGCCCGGCAAGCGCCTCGGGCGCGGGATTGTCCTTGGCCAGCGCGGCCACGTTCACCTGCGCCCAGCCGTCCTCGGGCGCGATGAGCAGCGTGGGCCAGCCCGCGATGTCGATCACCGAAAGCACGGCGCCCGTCTTGCGCGCGCCGCTCCACGCGGTGCGGATGGGCGCGAAGTTGTCGGTGGTGGCGGGCGCGGTCGTCTCAGGCGCCATCGGCAGCGAGAGCACCTGGGTGATCTGCTGCGCGAACGCCGTGAAGTTGGTGTCGGCCACGCGCGTCTGCGCGTTCATGAGCGCGCAGTAGCGGCCGGAATAGGCCTTGCACACGAAACCGCCGAAGCGCTCCATCTGCTGCTCGGGCGTGAGACGCTTCCGCTTGCGGCGGTGCGTGGTCTGGCCCGGCACGGTGGCCGTGGGCGGCGGCGGAAAGGCCGCGTCGGCGAAGACGAGGCCGGCGGCGAGGATGAAGAGAGCCGTGACGAAACGTTTCAGAGTGTGCTGTTTCATGATGGGAGAAGTGTACCACAGGTCGCGGCGAAGGGCAAGCCGAAAGCGAAGTTAAAAGTTAAAAGTTAAAAGTTAAAGGTTAAAGGTTAACGGTTAAAGGTTAAAGGTTAACGGTTAAAGGTTGGGAGTTGGTAGTTGATAGTTGATAGTTGGTAGTGGGTAGTGGGGAGTGGGGAGTGGGGAGTGGGGAGTTGGGAGTGGGGAGTGGTTGCCGATGCCGATCCGAATATGGTATACTAACCGCCATGGAAACAACGCTTCAGAGTCTGCGCAAGTTCTTCTCGCCGGTGATTCGCCGTGAGGGGGGCGTCTATTGCGCCGAAGTTCCGGCCCTGCCGGGCTGCATCACCGTCGCGGAAACGCCCGAAGAGCTGAAAACCAATCTTGTCGAAGCCATGCAGTGCTGGATGCTCACGCAACAGGATCTTCGTCGCGCCCGCGCAAAGGCGGTTTCGCGCAAGCGGACTTCACGCACACCCCGTAAAGCAGCCCTCGCATGAAGCCCCTGACCGCCAGACAGGTCGAAGCCTATCTCAAGGCGAACGGTTTCCTGCCCGGCCACGGAGTCGGAAGTCACCACGGCTGGTTCAACCCCGAGACGAATCGTACGACCGTCGTCCCCGTTCACGGCAACAAGGTGCTTCCACAGGGAACGCTCAACGCCATCTTCCGCCAGGCCGGAATCCCCAAGCCAATCCGCTGACCGTCCGAGCCGGGAGGGCGCGCTGCGCTGTTTCGGCTCGGCTGCTTTCGGTGTGCGCCGACGGCGCGGCGCACAGCA
>CAVEDG010000239.1:0-2730 GCA_963614205.1 bacterium
TTCGTCGAGGCCGCGCTCAAGTCCTCCGCCGCCAACGCCGCCTGGGTCGTGCTGTAAGTGCACATGAAGGAGGCGCGTAGACGAATGGCGTGGTTGGCGGACGTCCTGAGATTTCTGCTCGCCCTTGCCGCGCTGCCGCTCGCCTGGGGCGTGACGCGCGCGCTGGTCGACGTCTTTCGCCAGATTCCCGCCGGCGGCGACGCGGTAGTTTCGTTCGGCGTCCTGGCTGTCGCGGCGGGGCTGCTCGCGCAAATGCTGCTCTGGTGGCTGCTGCCGCTGCCGATGCGTCTCTACGTGCTGGGACACGAGCTCACGCACGCGCTGGTGGGCCTGCTCTTCGGCGCGCGCATTTCGAACATCCGCGTCGCGGCCTCCGGCGGTTCCGTCACGCTGTCGAAGTCGAACGTGCTCATCACGCTCGCGCCCTACTTCGTGCCCTTCTACACGTTGCTTGTGGCGTTGGCCGCGCTCGTCACGCGCGTGTTCGTCTCGCCGCTGCCCTGTCCGTGGGCGTGGCTCTTCGCGGTGGGCTTCACCTGGTGCTTCCACTGCGGCTTCACGCTGCGCGCGCTGCTGCAGCGCCAACCCGACGTGCTCGAATACGGGCGGCTGTTCTCCTACGTGTTCATCTGGATCGCGAACGTGGCGGGCGTCGCCGTGTGGATCGCGTGCACGGCGAACGTGCCGTGGGGCGCCTGCGCCCACGCCTTCGCCACGCGCGTCGCCACCGCCTACGTCGTGCCCCTGAGGCAGTTGCTCGACCTTGCCTCGCACCTGTCGTCCTGAGGCGCCTCCGAAAAAGTTTCGAAAAATTTCGTCGCCCCCCTTGCCAAGGGCTCCGGAATGTGGTAAACTAATTCTCGTCTTTCCGCAAGGAAAGAATCGGGCGCCTAGCTCAGTTGGTTAGAGCACTACCTTCACACGGTAGGGGTCACTGGTCCGAGTCCAGTGGCGCCCACCATTTTCACGTGAGAATGACCCTCAACATCATCACACGGCTCAAGGCCGTGTGATGTCGTTTTCTGCGAAGAGAGCGCACATTACGCTCTGTAGATCCTGTCGTAGAACGGCGCCCAGTAGGAGATGACCTGCGTGGCGCCGGCGCGGAAGATCGCGTCGAGAGATTCGCGCGCCGTGGCATAGAGGTCGCAGTACCCCTTCTCGGCGGCGGCGTGCAGCATCGCATATTCGCCCGACACGTTGTAGGCCATCACGGGCAGCAGCGTGCGCGCCGAAACCTCGCGGATGAGGTCGAGGTAGAAGAGCGCGGGCTTGACCATGAGCGCGTCCGCTCCCTCCGCCTCGTCGAAGAGCGATTCGCGCAGCGCGGTGCGCGGGTCGCGGGAACTGGCCTGATAGCCCTGGCGGTCGCCCTGCGAGGGCGCGGAGTTCTCGGCGTCGCGGAACGGCCCGTACATCTGCGAGGCGAACTTCGTGGAGTAGGCGATGAGCAGCGTCTTCTTGAAGCCCTCGTCGTCGAGCGCGTGGCGGATCGCGGCGATCTGGCCGTCCATCATGGCGCTCGGTGCCACGCCGTCCGCGCCCGCGCGGGCGTGGGAGACGGCCACGCGCGCGAGCATCTCGCACGCGGCGTCGTTGTCGATGTCGCCCGCCGCATCGCGCGGCCCGCAGTGGCCGTGGCTCGTGTAGGCGCAGAGGCACACGTCCGTGAGGATCACCAGCTGCGGATACGCGGCGCGCAGCACGGGAATCGCGCGCTGCACGGCGCCGTGCGGATCGGCCGCGGGCGAGCCGCACTCGTCCTTGCCGTCGCCCTCGTGCTGGCCGAAGAGGAGCACGCTCGTCACGCCCTGCGCGACCACGGGCGCAAGCTCCTTCACGAGCTCGTCGGCCGACAGCCGGAACTGGCCCGGCATCGAGGCGATGGGCTCGCGCCGGCCCTGCCCCGGCACCACGAACACGGGCCAGATGAACTTCTCGGGCCCGGGCTCCGGCAGCGCGAACATCTCGCGCAGCGCCGCCGTGCGCCGCAGCCGGCGCAGTCTCACATCGGGATAGCCGTTCGTCATGACCGCTTCCTTTCGCGCCTCAGCGGCGCGCGCCCTTCCGGCCCTTCGGCGCCGGCGGATCTTCGGCGGGGATGATGAGCTTCTGGCCCACGCGCAGCATGTTCGGCTTGAGGCCGGGATTGGCGGCGAGGATCTTCGGCACGGTCGTCTGGAAGCCCTTGGCGATCAGCGCGAGCGTCTGCCCCTTCTCGACCACGTACTCGTAGTGCGGACCCATCGTGGCCGGCGGCGGAGGCGGCGTCGTGGCACGACGCGACGCGGCCGGCGCGGGCGGCGGCGTCATGCGCGAGAGGCGCCCCGCGAGATCCTTCACGATCTCCGCGCGCATCGCGTCCTGGTCGCGGCGGATCTGCGCGCGCAGGTCGGCGATCTCGGCCTTGAGCGCGGCAATCTCCGCGCGCAGGTCGCCCGTCGAATCCGCGCCCTCGAGCTTCACGAGGCGCGCCACGATGGCGTCCTGGTTCTGCACCAGGAGGTCGAACTGCTGCACGAGGCGCGGCACTTCGGCAAGCGCCTGCTGCTGCTGATAGGCCGCGCGCGCGGCCGCCGTGGAATCCTGCGCCGCGCCGGTCAGCGCTGCAAGGGCGACAAAGGTGAGAAGTGTGTTTTTCATAGAGTTAAAAATTAAAGGTTAAAAGTTAAAAGTTAGAGGTTAGAGGTTAAAGGTTAAAAGTCAAAGGTTAAAAGTCAAAGGCTAAGG
>CAVEDG010000240.1:0-2725 GCA_963614205.1 bacterium
GGCGTAGGGTACAAATGGTGAAAGGATAAGATTGGCATCATATTTTTCTCCGCACTAAGCACTAAGCACCAAGCACTAAGCACTCAGCACTAAGCACCAAGCACTAAGCACCAAGCACTACTTAGAGAACATGAACTCGACCACGTCGCCATCCTGCATCTCGTAGTCGCGGCCTTCGGGGCGCAGGACGCCGGCGGCACGGGCCCCCGATTCGCCGTTGTGCTTCACGTAGTCGGCGAAGGCGATGACCTGGGCGCGGATGAAGCCCTTTTCGAAGTCCGTGTGGATCACGCCCGCGCACTGGGGCGCCTTCCAGCCGCGCCGGAACGTCCAGGCGCGCACTTCCTTGGGACCGGCGGTGAGGAAGCTCGCGAGGCCCAGCGTGTGGTAGGCGAGCTTGATCGTGCGGTCGAGGGAGGATTCGGCGAGGCCGTAGCTGGAGAGGAATTCGCGCGCTTCGTCGTCCGAAAGGCCGGCGAGATCGGCTTCCATCTGGGCGCAGATGGTGACCATTTCGCACGTCTGCGCGTCGGCGTAGGCCTTGAGGGCGGCGACGTGCGGGTTGGCGTCCGGATTCGCGAGATCGTCTTCGGCCACGTTGGCGCAGTAGATCACGGGCTTGTCCGTGAGGAAGTGGAGGTCGCGCAGCACGGGCAGGATGGGGTCGCCCTCGGCGCGCGGGAACGTGCGCACGGGCTTGCCTTCGCCGAGGTGGGCGAGAAGGGCGGTCATGGCGTCGAATTCGGGACGCTTCTTGGGGTCGCTCTTGGCCTCGTTGCGCGTCTTGTCGCAGCGCTTCTGCAGCTGTTCGAGGTCGGCGAGCACGAGCTCGGTCTCGATGACCTCGGCGTCGCCGGCGGGGTCGATGGGCGCGGACTTGTTGCCGCCTTCCTGCACGTGGATGATGTCGTCGTTCTCGAAGCAGCGCACCACGTGGAGGATCGCGTCGCACTCGCGGATGTTGGCGAGGAACTTGTTGCCGAGGCCTTCGCCCTTGGAGGCGCCCTTGACGAGGCCGGCGATGTCGGTGAACTCGACCGTGGCGCGGATGATCTGCTGGGGGCTCACGATCTTCGCGAGCGCCTCCAGACGCGGATCGTTCACCTCCACGATGGCGGAGTTGGGCTCGATCGTGCAGAACGGATAATTCTCCGCCGCGGCCTGCTGGCGCTTCGTGAGCGCGTTGAACAACGTGGACTTGCCGACGTTCGGCAGTCCGACAATACCGACTGACAGTGACATGCTGTTTCCTTCCGAAATGAAGAGACTAGTATACCATATTTCCCCGATCTGGCGGCTCAACGCGCCGCCGTCAGATATGGTATACTATTTCGCTTATGGCAAAGAAGGTGCTCTTCTGGGGACGCTTTGATCCCGACTACTCGCGAAACCGCGTCTACCGCGCGCTGTTCCGCGAGCTGGGGTGGACTGTCGAGACGTTTTTCGTGAAGTGGTTTCCGCGTTTCGGCGACCTCGAGGCCGCCGTGCGCGGGCTGGGTCGGCGGCCGCTGCCCGACCTCGTGTGGGTGCCCGTGTGCCGGCAGCGCGACATCCTCGCCGCGTGCCGCTGGGCGCACCGGCGCGGCGTGAAGGTGCTCTTCGACCCGATGATCTCGGCCTGGGACAAGAAGGTGCTCGAACAGCGCACGTGGTCCGCCGACGAGCCGCGCGCCCGGCGCCTGCTCGCCCACGAGACGGCGCTCATGAACGCGCCGGACATGGTGACGTGGGATACGTCGTGCCACCTCGACTTCTGCGCGCGCCGGTTCGGCGTGCCCCGCGAGAAGATGCGCGTGCTCTTCACGGGCACGGACGAGACCGTGTTCCGTCCCGCCGAGACCGAGGCGCCGGCGGAGGCGGGCGCGCCGTTCCGGGTGCTCTACCACGGCGCGTACATCCCGCTGCACGGCACGGAGTACATCGTCGAGGCGGCGCGGATGACGCAGGGCGAAGGCATTGAATGGGATTTCCTCGGCTGGGGCGCGTACAAGGCCGCGACCGAGGCGAAGGCCGCCGGCATTGCGAACGTGCGCTTCCTCGACAAGGTGCCGTACGTGGACGTGCCGAAGGTCATCCGCGCGCACGACGTGGTGCTCGGCGTGTTCGGCACAACGGAGAAGGCGTCGCGCGTGATCGGCAACAAGGTCTACGAGGGCATGGCGTGCGCGCGGCCCACGATCAACGAGTTCTGCACGGGCTATCCGCCCGAGGCCGGGGACTGCGCGGCGATCACGTTCGTGCCGCCCGGCGACGCGCGCGCCATCGCCGACGCCGTGCGCGCCTACCGCGACGACTGGGCGCATCGCGCGGACTACTTCGCCGCGGCGCGGGACTTCTTCGAGCGGCATCTGAGCATGAAGGTCATCAAGGGCCAGCTCGCCGCCGTGCTCGCCGACATGGGGCTCTAGGAGAATCGGAACAGGCATGGCACATCACGACAGATCCGCCACCACGCAGTACCGGCGCGAGTTCTTCGACCGCGAATACACGGCCCGCGAAGTCTACGGGCGCCTGTGGCGCTACGCGGCGCGCTACCGCTTCCGCATCATCCTCGGCATCGTGTGCGGCATCCTCACCGCCGGCACGCTCCTGCCCCTCTACCAGGTGATCCAGCCCTCGCTCAAGGGCGTCCTCGCCAACGAGAACATCGAGCCAAAGTCCCAGACTGCGGAAGCCCCCGCACCAAGCACCAAGCACCAAGCACCAAGCACTCAGCACCAAGCAC
>CAVEDG010000241.1:0-2717 GCA_963614205.1 bacterium
GCCCGCCCGGCGCAATCTAAACCCCGCCGAGCGAACAGCGAGTATTATACCAAAATTCCCTTCACTGTGGGCGGCTCAAAATCAGACAGCCCAAAACAGCCCCAAAGAAGCCTATACATAAAACATCGCGAATCGGCGCGAAAACAGTCACCCCAAATGGGGAGAGACCCCGACGACCCTTTCTTTGGGCCGCGCCCTGTGGCGAAATGGCGTGAGGAGGCCGTAGAGAAACCAGAACGCCTCGTAAGAGATCATGAGACGGCGAGCGGAAGAACGAAGACAATGCGCGCATCGCGCCACGCCGAGCGCGCGACGAACATCTTGCGGCTGTCGACGGCGGCGAAGGCGACCTGAAGCGCGGCTGGCAGTATTCGCGCCCGAAGAGAAGACCCTGCGCGCTACTCCTCGTCGAGCGCGGAAAGCAGCGCCTCGGCCGTGACGGGCTTGCCCTTCATGCGCAGCACGAGGATGCGCGCGATGAGGGCGCTTTCGAAGTCGGTGAGGCGCACGCCGTCCTTGCGATCCTGCAGGATGCGCAGCAGATTGTCCGCCGTCACGCCTTCCCGCGCGCGCGTCTTCGGCGTGAAGAGGCCGGTCACGGCCAGCGCGATCGCGGTGAGCGGCGTGAGCACGAGGCTGAACACGCGGTAGACGGGCGCGAGGCGCAGCGCGCGCCGCAGCGGCCGCGCCGAGCAGAACAGCTTGGGCAGGAACTCGCCGCACGTGAGCAACGCACACGCGGAGGCGAAGCTCCAGACCGCCTGCGCCGTGAGCGACGCGCCGCACAGCCGCGCCGCCAGCGCCGCCGAGGCGGACGAGTAGACCACGTTCGCGATGTTGTTCCCCACGAGCAGGCCCGTGAGCGTGCGCGCCATGTCCGCATGCGCGCTCTGCACGATCTTCGCCGTCGCGCTGCCTTCGTGCGCCATGTGGACGATGCGGCCGCGGCTGACGGAGGTCACGCTCGTCTCCGTGCCCGAGCAGAAGGCCGAGAGCATGAGCGCCACGAGCACGGTGACGGCAAGAAGGATGGTCGTGATCATTGTTCGTCCTCCTCCGTCTTCTCCACCGCCTCGTCCGTCTCGGCGAGGAGTTCCTCGTCCGTGTCGGCTTCGGGATAGGCGAGCACCTCGAGGCGAATCTGCGTGACGCGGCGGCGGCGGCGCTTGAGCACGGTCGCGCGGCAGCCGTCGGCCTCGACTTCCTGGCCCACGTGCGGGATGCGCTCGGCGTGGAACGCGATCCAGCCGGAGATGCGGTCGGCGTCCTCGGCCTCGAGTTCGAGCCCGAGCTCGCGGTTGATTTCGTCGAGGCTCACGCGGCCGTCGATGATCCAGGCGTTGCGCGCCACCTTCTGGATGGACGGCTCGTCGTCGGGACGCGCGAAGACGCCCGGGCCCAGGATGATTTCGAGCACGTCGTTCAGCGAGATGAGGCCGGCCGTGCCGCCATACTCGTCGAGCACGATGGCGAGCGGCTTGCCGCTGCGGCGGAAGACGACGAGCAGGTCGTCGAGCGTCATCTGCTCGGGCACGAAGAGCGCGTCCTCGATCGTCCCCGTGCGCGCGTCCATCACGCCCTCGATGGCGTCCGCCGTGCGTCGGTAGACGGGCAGGTAGGCGTGGCGCGCCTTGGCGCGCATCTCGTTGCGCACCTCCTCGGGGCGATCCGCATCGACGCCCTCGATGTCCACGCGCGGCGTCATCTCGTCGTTGGCGTGGATTTCGGAAAGGCGCAGCACGCCCTCGATCATCTCGGCGTCGGCGGCGGCGAAGTCGCCTTTCTCGGCGGCGACCTCCACCACGGAGACGAGCTCCGAGTCGGAGAGCGCGCGTCGTTCGCGTTCGAGCGCCGGCGCGAACGCGCGCGAGGCGAGCGAGAAGACGGCGTTGAACGGCGTGAGCACGGCGCGCCAGAAGAGCAGCGGACCCGCGCAGTACGGCGCGAGCGTCTCGGCGTAGCGCAGGGCAAGGCGCTTGGGCGTGATCTCGCCGAAGAGCAGCAGCAGCACGGTCGTCACGGGCACGGCCGCGAAGCCGCCCCACGCGGGCGCGAAGCGCGTGAAGAGATGGTAGGAGATCGTCGCGATCGCGAAGTTGACGAACGTGTTGCCCACGAGCAGCGTGGAAAGGAGCGTGGCGGAATCCGCCACGCAGCGCCCGATCCGCGCGTCCGCGCGCGGGTTCCGCGCCTTGATGCGCGCGCGCTGCACGCCCGTGAGCGTGAAGAGAATCGTCTCCGAGCCGGAAAAGAACGCCGACAGCGCAAACAGCACCACGAGCAGCGCACTCTGGAGAAGTTCAGTGCACATACAGCAGGTCCTTTGGCGGAACGGCCGAGAAGGCCATGCGCCGCCCCGTGACGGGATGGGGAAAGACGAGCGTGACGGCGTGCAGCAGCGTGCGCGTGGGCCGCGGCCGCACGTGGCGGTCGCGCTCCGCGTCGCCGTAAAGCGGATCGCCCACGATCGGATGGCCCAGATGCGCGGCGTGCACGCGGATCTGGTGCGTGCGCCCCGTCTCGATGCGGAACTCCACGAGCGCGAGGCCGCCCTGCCGCTGCAGCACGATCCAGTGCGTGACGGCGCGCGCCCCGTCGCGGTCGACCACCGCCATGCGCTTCGCGTCCCACGGCTTGCGCCCGATGAGCGTCTCCAGCGTGCCCGCGGCGGGATGCGGCGCGCCGTGCAGCACGGCGAGGTACGTCTTCTCCACGTC
>CAVEDG010000242.1:0-2684 GCA_963614205.1 bacterium
TCTCCGGCTCGGGGGAGAGACCTTCGGGGTTGTGGCACCAGGCGCAGCGCAGGGGGCAGCCCTTGAAGAAGACCGTCGTGCGAATGCCGGGTCCGTCGTGGAGGCAGAATTCGCGCACCTCGAAGACCACGGCGGTTGGATGTGTTTGCTGCATGACGGAAAAAGTATAGCACAATTGGATGCCGCAGAGGCGCATTGTGGTATACTAGGGGCGTCAAAGGAAATGGAGCAACGATTGAAGAGAACACTGTTGACGGCCGTGCTGCTGGCGGCCGGCGTTCTGGCGCGGGGCGAGACGATCTCGGTGGCATTCCCGGCGGAAGGGCAGAAACTGCCCGCCGTGGAGCAGACCTACGTGATCGGCGCGGTCGCGCCCGGCCGCCCCGAGACGCTCTACGTGAACGGCCAGACCACGGCCGTGTACCGCACGGGCGCGTTCGTGTGCATGGCGGCCGTGCAGGCGGGCACGAACACGCTCACGCTCCAGCGCGGCGCGTCGCGTCTCGTGCGGAACTTCGTGGTCGCCGCGCCGAGCGAGAACGCGCCTACGCCGCCGCCCGTAATCGCGTCCGACGACTCGCCGCTCCTCGGACCGGTTCGCGCGTGGACGACGACGGGTTCGCTCTTCCGGAACCGCGTGCGCGCCGCGATCGACGACGGCGACACGCTCTTCTACCTGCCAAAGGGCTTCACGCTGTGCGGCGCCGAGGTGAAGGACACGGGCTGGATCGCCGTGTGGCTTGAGAACCGGCGCGGCTTTCTGCCGAAACGCGTTGTCGTGCCGTCCGCCGCGCCCGTGCCGCCCAAGGGCCTCATCGCGCCCAATCCCGCCGACGGCTTCCCCGACACGCCGCCCTACGGCAAGCCGCCTTCCGCCGTGCGCATCTGCGTGGACGCGGGGCACGGCGGCGACGAACCCGGCGCGCTTTCGCCGCACGGCTGGCGCGAGAAGGAGGCCAACCTCATGCAGGCGCGCGCCATCCGCGACGCGCTGGAGAAGGCCGGCTTCCACGTGATCATGACGCGCGACGGCGATTCCTCCCCCGATCTGTTCGCGCGGCCGCAGCGCGCCTACGCGGAGCGCGTGGACGCCTTCATCTCCGTGCACCACAACGCGACGGCCGTTTCGCGCGACCCGCGCCTCGCGCGCCACACGACCACGTATGCCTCGACGTCCAACGGGCTCGCCCTCGCGCGCTGCATCCAGAAGTACATCGCGCAGGTGATGGCGCCCGTGCCCGACGCGGGCGCGCAGCTGAAGTCGCTGGCCGTGTGCCGCAATCCCGCCGTGCCGAGCTGTCTGCTGGAAGTCGACTTCATCAACCTCCCCGAGGGCGAAGAGGGTTCGTGGAATCCCGTGCGCCAGAAGAAGATCGCCGAGGCCGTGGTGTGCGGCGTGTTCGACTGGATGACGCCGCCCGAACCCGCGCCCGCGCCGCCGAAGGAGTGAGCGCGCATGGCGGTGGCCACGATCCTGCACGTCGACATGGACGCCTTCTTCGCGTCCGTGGAGCAGCGTGACCATCCCGACTGGCGCGGAAAGCCCGTCATCGTCGGCGCCGGGCCGCATGAACGCGGCGTCGTCTCCACGTGCAGCTACGAGGCGCGCGCCTTCGGCGTCCACTCCGCCATGCCGAGCCGCACGGCGTTCGAGAAGTGTCCGCACGGCATCTTCGTGAAGCCGCGCATGGGCGTGTACGAGGCCGTGTCCGCGCAGGTGTTCGAGGTGCTGGGGCGCTATTCGCCGTTTGTGGAAGGGGTGTCGGTGGACGAGGCGTTTCTCGACATCACGGGCACGATCCACCTCTTCGGCGACGCGCGGACCCTGGGCGAGCGTCTGCGCGCCGACGTGCGCGCCACGTGCGGACTTTCGTGCTCCGTGGGCATCGCGCCGAATCGCCTGCTCGCGAAGATCGGCAGCGAGGAGGCGAAGCCGGACGGCCTCTACGTGATGCCGTTCGAGCCGGAGGCCATCCGCGCCTGGCTCGCGCCGCGCCCCGTGAAGATCCTCTGGGGCGTGGGCAAGAAGACGGACGAGATCCTCGCGAAGTACGGCTACCGCACGTGCGGCGACGTGCAGACGGCCGATCCGCGCTTTCTGGAGCGCGTGCTCGGCGAGGTCGCCGCCGCCTCCATCCGCGCGCACGCGCTGGGGTGCGATGCGACGGCCGTGGCCTGGGAGGAGGCGGAGGAGAAGAGCGTGTCGCGTGAAAGCACGTTCCCCATCGACGAGCCGCGGCGCGACGTCGTGCGCGCGAAGCTGCTCGAGCTCGTGGCGGACGTGGGGCGGCGCGTGCGCGCGCAGCCGGCCCGGCGGGCGCGCACGGCGAAGCTCAAGCTGCGCGACGCCACGTTCACCACGCTCACGCGCCAGGCGCGCTTCGAGCTGCCCGCGCGCGACGACATCACGTTCCGCCATCTCGCCCTTGCGCTCTTCGACCGCGAATGGCCGCCGACCGGCCGCCGCCGCGTGCGCCTCATCGGCTTCGGCGTGACGGATTTCACCGAGGAAGAGCCGTGCGCCGCGCCGTCGCTCTTCCCCTCGCCGCTCGAGGAGCAGCTGCGCAAGCGCGAACGCCTCGCCGCCGTGCTCGACCAGATCGGGCTGACGGGACTTTGATTGCCTTATTTCGCCGCGAGCGCGGCGGAGATGCGATCGGTGAGATCCTTCTCGCGGAGCGCGG
>CAVEDG010000243.1:0-2682 GCA_963614205.1 bacterium
GTACGTGGCGCGTACGCGCGGGCACGTCGGGCCCGTGCGCCTTCAGCCACATGAGCTGCGGCAGCGTCCACGTGGGCGCGGGCATCTGATAGCACGTGGCGAACACCGCGTCGGCGCGGTCGCGCAGCGCGGCGCACTCGGCCGTGGCGCGCTGGTCGGTCCACATGATCGTGCGGCGCACGGGGCGGTAGTTTCCGTCGAGCAGCACGGCATTGTGGGTGGAGCCGTCGAGCGCGCAGGCGACCACGCGCCGCAGATCCACGCCCTTCTCCGCGAGCCGGCGCAGCGCGGCGCACAGCGCGCACCACCAGTCGGCGGGATCCTGTTCGCTCCAGCCGGGGTGGTCGTGGTAGGTCGCGTATTCCGTGGAGGCCTCGCCCACGAACGCGCCGTCCGTCGCGAGCGCCGTGACCTTGCAGCCGCCTGTGCCGTAGTCGATGCCGAGAAGAATGTCCGTGCCGTCCATGCCGCGCATGCTCCTGTCGCCGTGAGTCGTGGGAATCAGAACTCGCTCGCGTCGCACACGAGGTTGTCCATGATGTAGTCCTTGCGTTCGGGCGTGTTGGCGCCCATGTAGAAGGTGATCGTCTTGTCGATCTCGCTGTCGTCCATGCACGACACGGGCGTGAGGCGCATGTGCGGGCCGATGAACTCGGAGAAGTCCTCCGGGTTGAGCTCGCCGAGGCCCTTGAAGCGCGTGGTCTCGGCGGTCTTGCCGCACTTCTCGAGCGCCTTGACGCGCTCATCCTCGGAGAAGCAGTAGAAGGTCTCCTTCTTGTTGCGCACGCGGAAGAGCGGCGTCTCGAGGATGAAGATGCGCTTGTCGAGCACGAGCTGCTTGTAGAAGCGCATGAAGAACGTGATCAGCAGGTTGCGGATGTGCAAACCGTCCACATCGGCATCCGTCGCGAACACGATCCGTCCGTAGCGCAGGTGCTCGAGCGTCTCCTCGATGTCGAGCGTCTTGATCAGGTTGAAGAACTCCACGTTCTTGTAGAGCACGTCCTTCGCGAGGCCGCACGTGTTGAGGCACTTGCCGCGCAGGAAGAAGACGGCCTGGCGGTCCGCGTCGCGCGAGCGGTTGAGCGTGCCGCCGGCGGACTTGCCCTCGGTGAGGAAGATCATCGTGTCGCTGCCCTCGGGCAGGCCGGTCTTCTTGTCGAGCTTGTCGAGGCGCAGATGGCGCTTGCAGTCCTTGAGCTGCGGCACGCGCACGCTCACGGCCTGGCTGCGCTCGCGCGCCTGCTTCTTGATCGTGTTGAGCTGGCTGCGCAGCTTCGCCGTCTCCTCCACCTTGGCGATCAGCTTCTCCGCCTCGACCGGGTTCTTGTGGAAGAGCGCCTCGGCCTCCTTCTTGATCTCGGCCACGAGCTCGGCGCGGATCTCGGGCGAGCCAAGCTTCGTCTTGGCCTGGCCCTCGAAGGTCGGCTCCTGCATGCGGATCGCGATCGCGCCGATGATGCCCTCGCGCACGTCGTCGCCGTCGAACTTCTTCTTCGAGAACTCGTTGAGCGCCTTGGTGAGGCCCTCCTTGAACGCGGAAAGGTGCGTGCCGCCCTCGGTCGTGTGCTGGCCGTTGACGAACGAGTAGTACTCCTCCGAGAAGCGGTTCGTGTGCGTGAACACGAATTCGAGCGTCTTCGAGCGGAAGTGGAACGGCTGGTAGATCTTCTCGAACTGCGCCTCGTCCTGGATGAGATCCGCAAGCCCCTCGTTCGAGACGACCTTGGTGCCGTTGAGGTCGAGCGTGAGGCCGGCGTTGAGGTAGGCGTACATCTTGAGGCGGCGCATCACGTGCTCTTCGCGGAAGCGGAACTTCTTGAAGATCGTGGGGTCGGGCAGAAACTCCACGAGCGTGCCGTTGCGCTCGCCGGCGTCCTTGCACTTTCCGCGGTGCTTCTCCTTCAGCACGCCCTTCTCGAACAGCGCGTCGGAATACTCGCCGTCGCGCACGGCGCGCACGTAGAAGCGGTCGGAAAGCGCGTTCACGGCCTTCGTACCCACGCCGTTCATGCCCACGGAGAACTGGAAGCTCTCGGTGTTGAACTTGCCGCCCGTGTTGAGCTCGCTCACGCAGTCCACCACCTTGCCGAGCGGAATGCCGCGCCCGAAGTCGCGGATGCGGCACGAGCCGGTATCCCAGTCGAGATGGATCTCCACCCGGCGGCCGAAGCCCATGATGAACTCGTCGATCGCGTTGTCGATCACTTCCTTCAGGAGCACGTAGATGCCGTCGTCGTAGTCGCTGCCGTCGCCGGCGCGGCCAATGTACATGCCGAGCCGCCGGCGGATGTGCTCCATGGGGTTGAGATGCTGAATGTTGTCGTCGTCGTATCGTGCCGCTGCGGAAGCCATTTGAGAAGTTGGTAGTTGGGAGTTGGGAGTTGGTCGTTTAGTTCTGGCCGGTCACGTCGGTGTACTGCCGACCGTCGAAGGAGACTTCGTGGCCCGAGCAGAGCCACTGCGTGAGCTGCTCCACGTTTCCGCTCTCAGGATAGAGCAGTTTCTCCACGTGGCCGTCGGCGAAGGCGACGTGGCCGGCGATCTTGCCCGAGCTCTGCGGATGGTTGAAGCCGATCGGCTCGACCGACGTCTTGTACTGCAGCACGCTGTCGCCCCGGTCGCCGCTCGCGCTCGTGAGCGCCGTGAGATTGTGCTTCGCATCCGTGTAGCCCTGGATCT
>CAVEDG010000244.1:0-2639 GCA_963614205.1 bacterium
CGTGTCGTTCTCCCAGAGCGTCCCCGTGCGGTCGGCCATGTAGAGGAAGTAGCCCTTCGTCTCGTCGAGAATCTGCCGCCCCAGTCCCGCGCGCTCGAGCAGCTTCAGGCGCAGGTAGTTTCCGATGAAGGTGTTGGACGGCCAGATCTCCGGATAGTTCAGCATCTTGCTGCGGTCTTGCGGGGCGTAGCGCTTCGGGCCGAAGTCCGCAAGCAGCGTCTTCCAGAGCGCGGGATGCGACTCGGGCGTGGCGACCTTGTGGAAGAAGGCGTAGTACTGGCACGTCTCCGTGCATTCGCCCGAGAGCTTGAGCGAACCGTCCTTCTGCCGCACGGCGTTGTCGCAGAACCACGTGCCCGTCCAGCTCTGACGGCGGATCGTCTCGCGCACGCGCGCCGCCTCCGCCGCGAGGTCGGCCCGTCCATACATCCGGCTCATTGCGTCGAGCACGTCCGCCCACGTCATGTTGGAGGGATAGCTCACGTCCTGCACGAGTTTGTTTGAATGACTCCACTCCACGAACACCCAGCTCGGCAGACGTTCGAGGAGACCGTCCGAATTGCGGTACTTCCAGAGAAACGCGACGAGCTTCTCGAGGCGCGGCCGAAGCGCGGCCACGGTGGCGCGGTCGCCCGTGCGGCGCAGATACTCCTCCGTCTCGAGCGTGAACCACATCGCCCAGTTCGGAATGAAGACCTTGTCGCGGTGGTCGCTCGGATAGCACATCGGCAGCGCGCCGTCGGGGATGTCGTCGAACGCCGGCGGCAGCGCGAAGTTCTCCTCGAAGACGCGCTCGAGCGCGGTGTCGCCCGTGAGCAACGCCGAGACGGGGGCGATGAAGTAGGCGTCGCAGTTCCAGCCGGCGCGCTCGCGGCTGGGGCAGTCCATGAACACGTCGACCGCGTTCTGGCGGAACGTCTCGTTCGCCGCGTTGAAGATCCTGACGAGCGCGGGGTCGCTTGCGCGGAACGAGGCGCGTTTCGCCGTCGGGTTCTTGTAGCTGCGGAAGCGCGGCGCGGAAACGGTCATCGCGCCCGAGACGACGTCGAGCTCGACATAGCGCATCGTGTAGGGCTCGAAGGCGTCGACCTCGTAGACGCCGGGCTTTTCGAAGTCCCACGAGAGCGCGTTGCAGCAGTCCTTGTAGCGCTGGATGCCGCGCGCCTCGCCCGTCGGGCCGAGCATTTCGTCGAACTGCAGCACGAGGCGGCCGGGCTCGCGCACCTCCACGCGCAGGCCCGGGAAGCCGGAGTCGTTCAGCCCGTTGTCGAACACGGCGCTCTCGCCCGCCTTGAGCGCGAACGTCGTCGCCGCCTTCTCGGCCGCCGTCGCCGCGCGGCGCTCCGAGCTGACGAGCCGCTGGACGAAGAAGTTCAGATTGAACTCGAAGTCGGGAATGAGGAAGCCCTTGAACCAGGGCACCGTTCCGGGATAGGTGATCGCGCGGTCCCTGCGCAGCGGCACGGACTCGTCGCACCGGATCTTCGCGAACGAGACGGGCGTCATGCGCGGATTGACCTCGAAGTCCGGATACGGCGCGCGGCGCGGGATGAGCGTGGGCTCCGGCGCGGCGGCGAGCGCGAGCGCGGGCGGCGTCTCCGTGACGGGCAGGCGATACGCTTCCACGAACGTGCGCTGGAACGAGTAGCGCGGCACCTTCCGGATGTGCGACCGCGCGTCCTTCGCCACGAAGCCGCCGCCCGCGCGCGACGTCGCCGCGAGCACGCGGCCGCCGCACACGACCTCGGCCTTGAAGAACGGCGGCTGTTCCATCAGGTAGAAGTTCGGCACGTTGTAGCCCGCCACTTCCACGACGAGTTCGTTGCGCCCCGTCCGCAGCGCCTTCGAAAGCTCCCATTCATCCGCGCGGAAGAAGCCCTTCGGCCCGCGCGCCGGCCCGAAGCCGACGAACCGCCCGTTCAGCGTGACGCGGTAGGAGTACCACGCAACCATCTTCAGCACGGGCGCGTCGCCCGCCTTCGCCTCGAACGCGGCATGGAATTCGATGCGCGTGTTCATCTCCTCGGCGAGCCCTGCGGGCCACACGCTCTCCGCCGCCGTGAACGTCGGCACGGTGGTGATTTCCGTTCGGGCCGTCAGCCCGGCCAGCGCGCCGATGCAGCAGACCAGCGCCGTCTTCAGTGTCAGGAGTCTCGTCGTCATCTTGTTTTCTCCCATTGTTTGATCGTTCATACAGTCATTGACGCGCGTCATGCCGCAGGGGTGCCGACCAGGACGCGGAAGGCGTCGATCTGCTGTGGTTCGCCGATCACGGAGACGCGGTCGTCGGGCTCGAAGCACCAGCTCGGGCCGGGGTTGCGGTAGACTTCCTCGCCGCGCCGGATGGCGACCACGTTCGCGCCCGTCTTCGCGCGGACGTCGAGCGAGCGGATCGTCTCGCCCACGGCGGGCGAGCCCTGCGGAATCGCGAAGCTCACGTAGTAGTCGCTCGGCACGGTGAGCGTGGCGGCGCGCTCGGCCGCCACGGACGTCGCCGCGGCCCGTTCCGCCGCCGCGCGCCGCTTTTCGGCCGCGAGCGCCTCGCCGAAGTGGTAGCCCGCTGCGCGGCCCGCGCGCCGGAAGAACTTCCAGCCGAACACCGCCGCGCCCACGAGCACGAGCCACACGCCCGCCTGCAC
>CAVEDG010000245.1:0-2619 GCA_963614205.1 bacterium
CTACAAGACACTGGTCGCGGCGATGGGCGCCGCGGTGATGACGGTCGCGGCGGGGAACGCCGGCGCGGCGACGAAGATCTGGACGGGCGGCGGTTCGGACGACAACCTCTCCACCGCCGCGAACTGGTCGGACAATGTCGCGCCCGTGACGGGCGACGCGCTCGTCTTCGTGGGCAACGTGCGCACGACGCCCTACAATGACTACGATCCGGAGACGACCTCCTTCGCATCGCTCGTCTTCTCGAACACCTGCGCCACGGCCGAGACCTTCGCGCCGTTCACGCTCTCCGGCAACAAGATCGTCCTCACGTGCGGAAACGCCTTTTCTGTCTTGCATAATGGCTCCATTGCGGTGTTCACGGCCCATGTTCCGGACACGGCGAAGGCCATCGAGGACGTGGTCGCGTGCGATGTTACGGTCAAGAACTATGGGTGTTTTGGCGCGTACAACGCCTCGAATCACGATGTTCGCTTCACCGGCACGGTGACGGCCGCATCGTCGTTTGAGTTGCGGAGCCAGTCGCAGATGAGGGGCACGGTGACGTTCGCAGGGCCCGTGAAGGGATTTTCCAGAGTGTTCCGGCCGAATGGCAGTGGCGGCGTGATTCATCTCATGTCGTCCGAGAACGTCTTCACGTCGTCCGCCCCCGCGCATAGCATCAACGAAGGCGTCCTGCGCGCGGACAGCGTGGCGGCGGTGGGTGGCGCGGCGAGTTCCTTCTCCTTCGGGCAGTCCGACTACAATACGCCCGGCAGCTTCAAGGTGAACAGTCAGGAGGATACCGAGTTCACGGGAAGGCTCGTGGCGTGTGGCCCCGATTACACGGTGGGCGCGGGGAAACTCTACAATGAGGTTGCGGGCACCACGGCGACGTTCACGGGAGATCTGACGTGCTCAAAGAAGGGCGGCGCGCTGGGCACCGGCGTGGACTTTGGCGGCGCGGGCGACGGCGTGTTCGCGGGCGACGTGAAGTCGGATTTCGCCTGGCTCTACAAGAGGGACGCCGGCATGTGGACGTTCTCGGGCACGTCCAGCGCCACGGGCGCCGTGACGGTCGTGGGTGGCACGCTGCGCGTGAATGGCGACTATTCGACGGCGAAACGCTCGGTCGTGAAGGCGAACGCGACGCTTGGCGGCACGGGCAAACTTGGCGACGTCACGTTCGAGAACGGCGCGGCGCTGGAGGTCGTGGACTTCGCGCATCCGCTGCACGTCTCCACGCTCACGCCCGTGGGGACTGTGACGCTCAAGATGCCGCATTCGGCGGTGATGGGCACGCATACGGTGCTCACCTATGGCGCACGGGCGGGTTCGGGCGTATTTGCCCTGTCTTCGGATTGGCCGGCGGGTTCGGTGGTGGCGATGGGCGAGACGGCGTTGACGGTGACGGTGCCCTCGGCCGTGTACACGTGGACAGGCGCGGTTTCCGACTCCTGGGATCTGACGACGGCGAATTGGGCGGGCGGCATGTCGTTCTTGAACGGGAACTCGGCTGTCTTCGACGACACGGCCACGCGCACGGACGTCGTGCTGTCGGGCGTCATGCAGCCGGTGGGCGTCACCGTGAGCGGGGCGAAGGACTATTCGTTCTCCGGCGAGGGGATCGGTGGTTCGGCGTCGATCACGAAGACCGGCACGGGGCGTCTGACGCTCAAGGGTGCGCACGGCTACACGGGTTTCACGAAGGTGGGCGGCGGTGCGCTCGTTGTCGAGGGCGCGTTGTCGGGCACGTCGATTCACGTCGCTTCGGGCGCGGCGCTGACGAACACGGCTGCGAGCCGCCTGACGGGGCCGGGCCTGATTGAAAGCTTTGGCGCGGTGGAACTGGATGGCATCAACGAGATGACGGGCGGACTTTTCATAAAGGGCGGCGGCGTCGTGAAGGACATTCGCGCGTTGGGCGCGGGCGACGTCACGTTCGGCACCGGCAGCAACGACAGGGACGTGACGCTCAGGGTGGACGGATCCTGTGGTCAGGGCAAGACGCTGACGTGCAACAGCACGGCCTGGCTCGTCGTGCCGGGGCAGAAGGCGTTCACGTGGCTGGGCGACGTGGCGATGCCGCGTGCGCAACTGAAGATGCAGGTGGATGGCGTCATGACCTTTGGCGAGCCGGGCGGCACGAACGTCATTCGCGACACGGGCGGCAGCGGCTTTTATCTGCGTAATGGCGGCCACTATCATTTCCATTCGCGCATTGAGACGCGTGGCCGCGTCGAACAGACTGACTACTGCACGCTTCACTTCTACGCACCCGGCAGCACCTGGAGCCAGTTGACGATCGCCGTGGGCAAGGCGATCTGCCATGCCGACAACGTGCTCGCGCCCGCGACCGTCAGGATGTGCCAAGTTTGGGAGAAGCTCAGCTTCAACCCCGTCCTCGACCTGAACGGCTTCGACCAGACGATCACGGGTCTGGCCATCGACACGGCTTCCATTGACGTGAGCTCGCAGACGGTGACGAGCGAGACGCCGGCGACGCTGACGATCTCCAACGACGTGAACACGACGACGCTGCGCAAGCAGTGCACGATCAAGGGCGCGGTCACGCTGCGCAAGAAGGGCGCGGGCACGTGGACGTTCGGCGCGAAGAACGCGACGACGGGCAACGTGGAGGT
>CAVEDG010000246.1:0-2603 GCA_963614205.1 bacterium
GGCTGCCACGTCATCTTCATTTTGTGTACTTCCTTCTTCTGCTGTGAAAAGTGAGCGGTTAGTATACCAAATCGCGCCGCGTTCCGCAAGACGAAAACCGAGAAGCGTTCACGGCGCTGCCGCGAAGCGACCGGTCTTATTTCGCCGGAACGGCCACGCGGAGGAAGACCGGGCCGATGAGGCCGCTCGGCAGCGGCTCGTCGTTCTTGTCCCAGTGCTTCCACGTGGTGAACGTGCAGCGGCCGGTGGGCGACTTCTTGCCGTCCTTCACCCACTGCGGAATCGCCTTGACGCCGATTTCCTTCACGCCGTTCACGACGCGGCCCTTCCATTCGCAGTCGTCCGCGAACTGGCGGTCGTCGCCGATGAGGCGGTTCGCCCACAGGTTCGTGACGCGGATGCGCAGATTGAGCATGGCGCTCTCCCTGAGCGCGTCCGTGACGTCCACGCGGAACGGCGGCTTCCACAGGGTGGCGAGCCGCTTGCCGTTGACCGTGACCTCGGCGAAGTTCTTCACGGCGCCGAGGTCGAGCGCCACGCGGCCGCCCGCGCGCGCCTGCGCGGCGAGCGCGTCGGCGGGAATGGACTTCTCGTACGTGGCCGTGCCGGAGAAGTAGCGCACGCCGTCGTTCGCGAATTCGGGCCACGAGACGAGGCTGTCGAACGTCACCGTCTCCGCCTCCTGCTTCGCGGCGAGCCTGTTCGGCAGGAAGCCCTGCGGGAACTTGACCTGCCAGGGCCCCGCCACGAACGTCGCCGCGGGCGGCGTCGCCGTCACCGCGCGCGTGGCGCCGTCGGACATCGTGAGCATGGCCGTGAGCGGCTGCCAGGCGTAGAGCGCGCCGTTGTGCCACTCGGCGTCCGGCGGCGGCAGCGCGGGCAGCGCCGTCGGAATGGCGAACGCGGAGCCCTCGTGGAGCTTCACCGTCTTTTCCTTGCCGTCGTAGGCGTAGGTGATCTCAAGCGTCTTGGGCACGCCGAAATAGGGATCGCGCCCGAAGAACGCGTTGTCGATCCGGGGCAGCGAAAGCGAGCCGTTCTTCACGAGCCCGGCGAGCTTCGCCGTCGCGTCGACGAAATGATCCTTGCCATCCGCCTGCGCCGCCGTGACGCCATAGCGCGCCGAGCGGATCTCAAGCGTGTGCGCGGCGCCATCGACCGGCACGGAATCGACGCGGCGCGTCGCCTTGACGTCGCACGCCGCGACGTGCGGCGCGGCCGCATCGGCGGCCTGGCGGAAGACGATGAACTTCGACCCGCACACGGAGAGCGGAATCTCCACGACCGTGCGGCCGTCCTTCACGCCCCACACGTCGGCCGGCGCGCAGACGCCCGTCTCGGCGTCCCACAGCTCGGGCACGCGGCCCGTCTGGCGGAAGGACACCGTCACCGTGGTCTCGTCGCGGTTCGGCAGCGCCACGAAGTACCAGTCGGCCGTCGCGTCGCCGCGGTGGATCCAGCTGAACGCCGCGTTGTTGGCGGCGGGATTCTTCTCCAGCGTGAGATCGGGCGTGACGCCGAGCATCTTGAGCGCCTCGGCGGGCGAGCCCGTGAAGACGCCCTTCGCCCAGAGCGCGTCCGCGAGCGCGCGCACCTTCGCGTCGCCGTCCTTCCCCCACTTGAGGCCGGGCGCGCGCACGGGCTTCTTCAGCCACGCCACCGTGGCGCCGGCCGCGCGCAGCTTCGCGATCGCCGCGACCATCTCCGGCGACATCGCCTCCACGGGCGGAATCGCGAGCACGCGGTAGCGCACGCCGCCGGGCACGACCACGCGGCCCTCGGCGTCGACCGTGAGCAGATACATCGCGTCCGTCGGGCACGTGTCGGAGGTGTAGCCGGCCGGCAGCTTGAAGAAGTCGCCCACCGCGTTGCCGCCATCCGTGTTGCCGCCCTGGTTCGGGGCCTCCTCGCCCGCGAAGTAGAGGACGTCCGCGCAGAACGTGCCCTGCTGCAGCATGTACTGGCAGCGCGTCTGGTAGGTGAACCACGGCGTGGCGAAGTCCCACCACGTCTGCGTGCGGTCGAGGTGCATGCCCCAGCGGCCCATCGTCATGCCCGGCAGATACTTGTCGTTCGGCCACGGCTGATGCGTGAAGCGGTGGTAGATGATGCGGTTCACGCCGCGCGCGAACGCCTCGTCGCCCTGCGCCTTGATCGAGAACGGCGTGGTCATCCAGCGGCCCGAACCCGCGCTCGGACTCGCCGTGAACGACTCCGTGCCCACGAACGGCTTGCCCCACACGTGCGCGACGGACGACACGAACTTCGCGTTGCCGCTGCCGCCGGAATACGGATTCGAGGCGTGGCTCCAGAACTCGCCCATCGGAATGTCGCAGTACTGGCCGTACTGCAGGTTGTCGGAGGGACTGTTGCCATAGGGCTCGATCGAGCACTTGAGGCCGTATTCATGACACTTCTTCGTGAGCGCGCCCGCGTAGTTCTCGGCGAAGAGGTCGGCGACCGTGCGGCGGAAGTCCTCGAGGAAGCGCTCCGTGGTCGGCACGTCGTCGATCACGAAGCCCGCGAACGCCGGCAGATAGGGCCGCAGCGAGTAGCCGCGCCGCTTCTGGAATTCGCCCTCCATCTTCTGCGTCCAGTTCTGC
>CAVEDG010000247.1:0-2593 GCA_963614205.1 bacterium
GACTACGGCGGCACGCCGCACGCGGAGATCCGCCTCGTCGATCTCCGCTGGAGCGTGTCCTCCGTCTAGGGCGCTCGCGCGCAGAAGCGGGACATCGGATGCAGCGGCAGAACATCAGAGACCTCTTCACGCGGGTGGCGCGGCGCTATGACGCGCTCAACCGCGTGTTGACCTGTGGCATCGACGTCCTGTGGCGGCGGCGGGCGCTGGCCACGCTCGCGCCCGCGCCCACGCGGCTGCTCGACCTCGCCACGGGCACGGGCGACCTCGCGCTGGGCGCCGCGCGGCGCTTCCCGCAGGTGCGCGTGACGGGACTCGACCTGACGCCCGCCATGCTCGCGATCGCGCGCCGACGCGTGGAGGCGGCCGGCTGCGCGGCGCGCGTCGCGCTCGTGGAGGGGGACGCGGCCCATCTCCCCTTCGAGACGGCGTCGTTCGACGCGGTGACCTGCGCGTTCGGCTTTCGCAATTTCCCCGATCCGGCCGCCGCGCTTGCGGAAGTGGCGCGGGTGCTCGTGCCGGGCGGAACGCTGCTCGTGCTCGAGTTTTTTCGGCGCGACGCCGCCTCGTGGGGCGCGCGCTTCACCGACGCCTGGCTGCGTCTCGGCGCCCGCCTCTTCGCGCCCGGCGCGCGGGCGGACTACGCCTATCTGCGCGCCTCGATGGCGCATACGCTTTCGGCGGATGAATTCGCGGCCTGTGCCGAGACTGCGGGGTTCACGCTGGTGCAGTCGGCGTTCTACCGTCCTGCCTGCCAGTTCCTTCGCCTGACCAAGATGTAGGGCGAATATGCTATACTATCCTTTGCTATGAACATGAACTTCCAAGGCGTGGTCGCCCTCGTGACCGCTGCGGCGCTGACGGCCGCTGGCGGCGAACTGGTCGTTGCTCCCGGCGGTCTCTCGCCGCAGGGGGCGCTGGAGAAGATCCGCGCCGCCAAGGCGCAGGGTGATGCTTCGGCGTGGACGGTGCGCGTGAAGCCGGGGCGCTACGCGCTCGCGAAGACGCTCGCGTTCACGCCCGCCGACTCCGGCACGCCCAAGGCGCCGGTGACGTGGATCGGCGAGGACGGCGCGGAGTTCGCCGGCGGCGCGGCGATCACGGGCTGGCAGGATCAGGGCAACGGCGTGTGGGCCGCGCCCGTGCCGAAGACGCCCGACGGCAAGCCCGCCTACTTCGAGCAGCTGTGGGTGAACGGCCGCCGCGCCGAGCGCGCGCGTCTGCCAAACGCGGGACGCTACCTGCACGTGACGGCGCCGAAGATCGAACAGGCGAAGGACGTCAAGGGCCGCTTCGTCGAAACCGTGACGATCACGAATGCCGCCGAGAAGGCCGCGCTCGCCGCGCTTGCGCCGGACGAGCTCGCCACCGCGCAGATGTGCGTGGTCCACAAATGGAGCTTCGCGCGGCGCGTGCTGCGCGGCGTCGATGCGCCGACGGGCACGGTGACGACCTGGTCGAACGAGAACTGGCCGGGCTGGAAACGCTGGAACGAGAAGGAGACGCTCGTGTCGTTCGAAAACGTGCGCGCGGCGTTCGACGCGCCCGGCGAGTGGTTCTACGACGCGAAGGCGGGGACGGTGCTGTACCGGCCGCTGCCGGGCGAAGACATGGCGAAGGTCGAGATCGTCGCGCCGAGCGCGCGCCTGAATCCGCTCGTGTCGTTCAACGGCGATCCCGACAAGGGCGCGTTCGTGCACGACATCGCGTTCCGCAACATCGCGTTCGCATACAGCGCGGCGCCGGGCGGAAAGAACGGGCCGAGCGAGTGCCGGAACCTGCAGGCGGCGCACGGCAGCGGCGGCACGATCTCGCTCACGGGGGCGCGGAGAACCGCGTTCGAAAACTGCGCGGTGCGCCACACGGGCAACTACGCCCTGCAGTTCAACAACGGCTGCACGTCCAACCGCGTGACGAAGTGCACGCTCGAAGACCTTGGCGCGGGCGGCGTGTGGATGGGTTCCGATAGCGGCTATGTGGCCAAGGGCGAGAGCCTCTCGCGCCGCGTGATCCGCAATCTCGCGCCGCGCTCGGTCGCGTTCAACGTGATCGAGGACTGCACGATCCGCACCGGCGGCCGCTTCAACCCCGAAGGCACGGGCGTGGCGATCACGCACGCCTCCGACTGCGCCGTGCGCCACTGCGACATCTACGACTTCTACTACACGGGGGTCTCCGTGGGCTGGACGTGGGGCTTCCGGGGCAGCGTGGCGCAGCGCAACGAAGTCGCCTTCAATCGCATCTACGACCTCGGCAAGGGCGTGATGAGCGACATGGGCGGCGTCTACACGCTCGGCACGAGCTTCGGCACGAAGGTGCACGACAACGTGATCCACGACGTGAAGTCCTTCGCCTACGGCGGTTGGGCGCTCTACACGGACGAAGGCAGCGAGGGCCTCGTGATGGAGCGCAACGTGTGCTGGAACACGACGGACGCCGGCTTCCACCAGCACTACGGCACGGGCTGCGTCATCCGCAACAACATCTTCGCGTGGAACCGCATGGTCGGCGCGGTGCGCATGGTTCGCCCCGAAGTGCAGGGCGTGCCGTGTACGCTCCACTTCGTGAACAACATCGTGCTCGTGCGCGAAGG
>CAVEDG010000248.1:0-2591 GCA_963614205.1 bacterium
GTTCAACGGGCTCATGGCGTTCCCGAACCTGGTCGCGCTCGTCCTGCTCTCGCCGATTGTCTGGAAGACGACGAAGGACTACTTCGACCGCCTCAAGCGCGGCGAAGTCGAGTGACGGCGAGAGGATCAATGTGGATGTTTCTTGCCGCTGCGGCGGCGTCCTGTTCGACCGCGGCGCATGCGGCATAGCCCACGCGCGGGTTTGTCATGACAAGATAGAATCCAAAGTCAGTCATTTTTCCTGCAGTCCTCTTTCTCGACCTTCACCTCATAGCGGCGGAAGGTCAGCGAACGGCCGCCGATCGTCACCGTGGCGGGGCCTGTCCCCGTGTTGACGGCGATGAGGACGTCGCGGCCGTTCACGGTCTTGCGCCACCATTCGACCGTGTTCGCGCCATCCGCGACCGTGCCCGTGACGACGGGGCCGGGCGCGGTGACGAGCGGCCGCAGCGCACCGAGTTCCTTCACGACCTTCACGAGATCCGCCCAGGCCTTCGGGCTCTGCGCGGCCGAGTAGAAGTTGCGGTCCCGGCGGGCGAACCACCACCACCACACGCCGTTGCACGCCTTCACGATGCCCAGAACGGCGCAGGCGCGCAGATGGTCGTAGTCGCGCGCGAACTTCGCGGGATCCGGCTCCACACCGGTGCGCCGCAGCTTGCCCTGCACGGCGTCGTTGCAGTTCACGAGCAGCGTGATCGGCGAGGCGTTGTGCAGGAAGCCGCGCTGTTCGGCGAGCAGTTTCACGACTTCCGCCGGGTTGCCGTAGGCCTGGCTCCAGTGCGTATCCCACGTGCGGCGGTAGTCGATCATCGACTTGTTCCACGTGGTCATCACCACGGCGTGGAAGGGATCGAGCGCGCGCACGAGATCCGCGCACGCGGTGAGCCGCTCGGGCGAGACGTACTGCGCGGGAATCTCGGGCTCGTCGAAGAGATACCAGCAGAAGAGGCCGGGATGGTCGGCGAGCGCGCCCACGCGATGCGCGAGATGCGCGAGATTGCCCTGCACGACGCCGGCCTTCGAGCGCGTGCCGCGGTCGAAGCCGATGAAGGCGCGCAGGCCGTTCGCCGCCCAGCAGTCGTCCAGATAGGCGCGGCACGCCATGTCGTCCTGATCGCCCTCCCAGCGGTAGGTGTGCACCACGTCGAAGCCGGCGTCGCGCACTTCGCGCATGTCCTGCTTGTGCACCTCGTAGATGCCGAGCGGGAAGATGCGTGTGCCGGCCTCCACGAAGTCGCCGTGCGCGTCGATCACCACGTCGTTCGCGGGCTTCGGCCGGTTCAGCAGCCAGAACACGTTCGACGCGGCATTGCCCGCGGCGTCCGTCGCCACGAGCGTCCGCTCCGTAAGCCCCGGCGCCCAGCCGCCGGCAGGCGCCGCGAACGTGACGGCGTAGACGCCGTTCGTGTCGCGCGCGCCGCAGGCGCCCGTCACGCCGGCGAACGTCACGCGCGGCGGCACGGCGGAGCCCGTCTCCCGCACGGCGACGGTGAAGGACTCGTTCGGCGCGAGAACGCGACGCGCCCGCGTGCGGATCTCCGGCGGCAGGCAGTCGCGGTCCACCGGCACCGTCTGCGTGAACGCGCGCGCGTCCGCGCCCTGCACGCGCCAGTACCACGTGCCGGGCTCAAGGGGCTCCTGCAGTTGGAAGGACTTCTCGTCGCGCACCCGGTAGACGCGCGTGGCGCCTGAAGGAAAGGCGCGGTCGCGCGAAAGCTCCAGCACGTAGTCGGCGCCGACCGGGCGCGCGTCCTGCCACGCAAAGCACGGCGTGTTGCACGCAAGCGTGGCCTCCGCCGCCGGCGCCGTCAGCGCAACGGGCCATTCCAAGGCCGTGAAGGCGACGTCGTCGAACCAGGCCTTGCCCGCGCCGCGCAGCGCAAGGTAGATCTGCGCGTAGCCGGCCCTGCTCGGCGCGCGCAGGCTGTTGCACGCGGCGAGCGCCCAGTCCGTTGTGCCAAACCGGTCGCACGCATACTCGCCGCCGGCCATCCACTTCCCGCTGCGGTCTAGCCATTCCACGATGAGCCCCGCGCCGACGGAGGACTGCCGTCCCTTGCGCGGCTCCACGTTCTCCGTCTTCACGAAACAGCTGGCCTTGTAGGCCGCGCCGCCCACCACGGGCACGCGCCGCGTGATGTAGACGGCCTCCTTCGCCGGATCCGCCACGGTCAGCGACACGGAGGCCGCGCCGCCATGCGCCACGGCCGTATCGACCGCGGCGTTGCGCGGCAGCCGGTCCCACCCCGTCGCGCCCGTCTCAAAGCCGGGATTCTCCAGCGCGATCGCGCATTCCCTCGCACCGGTCGCCGCCTCCGCCGCCAACGCCGCGCACGCGCCAAGCGCCGCAACGAACAGTTTGCATGTTTTCCTCTTCATCACGTTTATTCCTCTGGAAAGGTGGCGGAAACAGGCCCGAAAAAAATTCTACCGAGGGCGGGACACTCCGCCCTCGGTCTCCTTCAAGACGGACAGGTCCTGCAGTTACTTGATCGCCTGCGCGCCCTTGCCGGGAATCGCGCCGAAGAGCTTCAGCGCCATCTCCCACGGATAGCGGTTCGCGTACATGTCGCACTGCGTCGTGATCG
>CAVEDG010000249.1:0-2580 GCA_963614205.1 bacterium
CGTCTTCAATGTCATGTCGTTCCTTCTTGCTCGTTTCGCTGTTGTCCCCAAAGTGTTTTCCGATAAGTATACCACATTCCTTCGCAAATGCCCAAAGCATGCCGCCGAGATGGCGGAATTTGGTATACTGTAGGGTGCGTCTTGCGGCGGTTTCTCCCACACGGGGAATTCCGGGAGGCGCTCAGAGATCAAGCCATAGGTTACGTGACATGAGACGACGTTTAAAGGTTTCGATTTTCGCGGCGGCGGCGTTCGGAGTCCTGGCGGGCTGCGAAACGATCACGCGCGCCCGCGAATCGCAGAAGGACATCGCGCCCAAGGCGAGCGACGCCGGGGTGACGACGGCCACGACGAACGAGGCCGCGCGCATCGACCTGCGGGGCGGCGCGCTGCCGGACTACGTGTTCTACGCGATCACGAACCGGCCGAGCCTCGAGGCTTCGCGCCTGGCGGTGGCCGACGCGGTGGTGGCGCTGCGCCAGGTGACGTCCGACCGCGCGCTGCAGGTGAACCTCGGCGCGGGCTATTCGCAGGCGACGGCGAACGGCGGCAGCCACTTCTCCTGGCATCAGCCGCGCGGCAAGGGCACGGCCGACATCTCCTTCGACCTGCTGCTCTACGACTTCGGGCGGCTCGACGCGCGGGAACGCGCGGCGCGCGAGACGCTCATTGCGGCGCAGCGCGACTTCCGCGACGCCGAGTACGACGTGTTCAACGAAGTGGCGCAGGCCTACACCGCGCTGCTGCGCAGCGACGCGATGCTCGACGTGGCGCACACGAACGAGTACATGTACGCGGAGCATCTGCGCCAGAGCGAGTCGCTGTTCGCGGCGGGCGAGGCCAAGAAGCTCGACGTGCTCAAGGCGCGCGTGGATCTCTCCGCCGCGCGGCTCGAGACGATCAACGCCTCCAACGACGTGGCCACGGCGAGCGCGGAGTTCATCCGCACGCTCGGCCTCAGCACGGACCTCGCCTCGCGCGAGGACGTGATCGAGGTCGCCACCAACGCGCTCGAGAACCTGCGCTGCGCCCTGCCCGAGACCACGTACACGGCGGTGGAGGCTCTGCAGATCGCGCGCACGAACGCGCCCGCGCTCATGGTGCTGCGCGCCAGGCTGCGCGCCGCCAGCGCCCAGGTGGACTACGCGGTGGCGGACCTGCTGCCCGAGATCACGCTCTCCTCGGCCTTCTCGTTCGCGGATCCCGCCTGGAACTGGAGCTGGGGGCTCAAGGCCGTGCAGTCGCTGCTCGACGGCTTCCGCAAGCAGCTCGCCGTCGACGCGGCGGTGATCGCGATGGAGACCGCGCGCACGGCCGTGGACGTGGCCGAGCAGAAACTCTCCTACGACCTCGCCGTGGCCACGGCCGCGCGCGACAACGCGCGGCAGTCCCTCGAGGCGGCGACGATCGAGGTCGAGCAGGCGCGGGAGAACTACGAGACCGTGCTCGCGCAGTACCGCGTGGGCGACGCCTCGCGGCTCGACTTCACGGACGCGGCGGGCTCGCTCGCCGAGGCGCTCGGCGCGCGCGTGAAGGCGTTCTACGACGGCGAGGCCGCCGAGGCCAAGCTCATCCGCCTCACGGGGCTCGTGCCGCCGGAAGACGTGCCAGAGGCCGCGCCCGGCGCGCACCGGCAGACGCCGGCCGCGAAGTAAACGACATTCTTTCGAACGGAGACAGACACTCATGAAGGCAGTCAAGATCATTGTGAAGCTCGTCGTGTGGCTCGCCGTGCTCGGCGGCATCGGCTACGGCGTGATGCGGTTCCTCGACGCGAAGAAGACGAAGGCCGCGGTGGTGCACTACCGCACCGCGCGCGTGGTGCGCACGGACATCTTCCGCACCGTGGAGGCCACGGGCACGGTGGAGCCGATCAAGGAAGTGGAAGTGGGCGCGCAGGTCAACGGCCGCGTGATCAAGCTGTTCGTGGACTACAACTCGGTCGTCACGAACGGACAGGTCGTGGCGCTCATCGACCCGCAGGTCTACGAGGCCAACTACAAGAGCGCGCTCGGCGAGCTGCACGCCAACGAGGCCAACGTCAAGAAGTGCGAGGCGCAGCTCGTGCTCGCCGAGAAGACGCTCAAGCGCAAGCAGGAGCTGCTGAAGAAGGACATGGCGCCGATCGCGGACTACGACAGCGCGCTCGAATCGCGCGACACGTGCCGCGCCTCGCTCGCCGCCGCCAAGGCCAGCGTGGAGAAGAGCCAGGCGAGCGTGAGCCAGGCCAAGGCCAACCTCGACTACTGCACGATCCTCTCGCCCGTGAACGGCGTGGTGATCACGCGCTCCGTCGACGAGGGCCAGACCGTGGTGTCGTCCATGAACGCCGTGGCGCTCCTGAAGCTCGCGACCGACCTCAAGCGCATCCAGGTGGAGGCGACGGTGCCGGAGGCGGACATCGGCAGCGTGAAGGACGGCCAGCGCGTGACGTTCACGGTGGACTCGTACGCGGGGCTCACGTTCACGGGCGTAGTTACGCAGGTGCGCATGTCGTCCACCACCACGTCGAGCGTGGTCACGTATCCGGTGATCATCGAGGCGGACAATCCGGGCGGGCGTCTGTTCCCGGGCATGACG
>CAVEDG010000250.1:0-2563 GCA_963614205.1 bacterium
GCAGGCAGCCCGAATACCAGCGCTTGCCCGGATAGCCCTCGGCGTACTTGTTCATGAGCACGGAGCCCGCCGCAAGGCGCACGGCGCGGCTCGACGTGTTCTCGGAGGCGATGAGGTTGATCTCCGTGTCCTCCTGCTGCACCTGCGCCTTGATGGCGGCGTAGACTTCGGGGTCGGCCGCCGCGAGGCCGCTCGCGTCGCTCAGGCGGCGCGCGCGCTCCAGCTTCATCCGGCGGCGCGCGTGGCGCGCGGCCTTGTCGACCTTCGTGGAGACGAACGTGGCGAGAATCTTCAGCGCGGCCGCGGGCTTCGTGCGATCCTGCCCGAGGCAGAGCACGTTCGCGCCGTTGTGGGCGCGCGCGAGCGTCGCGTCCTTCTCGTCGCGGCACAGCGCGGCGCGCACGTTCTGGAAGCGGTTCGCCGCCATCGTCACGCCCATGCCCGTGGTGCACACGAGCACGCCGAAATCGACCGCGCCGCACGCCACCGCCTCCGCAACGGCGTCCGCGTAGTCGGGATAGTCGCAGGAGGCCGCGTCGGCGGGGCCGAGATCGACGAAGTCCGCGTCCTTGAATTTGGCGATGAGCGCCTTCTTGAGTTCGAAGCCGCCGTGGTCGGAGCCAATGGCAATTTTCATCTTGTACCTTTCTTTAAGAAATCGTAAACCCTTTTAAGTTAAAAATTAAACGTTAAAAGTTAAAAATTAGTCAAACGTTCTACCCTTCTGCCTTCTACCTTTAACTTCTACCTTCTAACTTCTACCTTCTAACTTTTAACCTTTAACTTTTAACCTTTAACTTTTAACCTTTAACTTTTAACCTTTAACTTTTAACGATCGTGATCCCGGTCTCGTGGCCGTTGATGTCGCAGGACTCCGCGGCGCAGGGGGCGAAGACGAGGGCGGTGGCGAGCGTCTCGCCCTTCACGTAGTCGGCGTGCGCCTCGAGCGCGGCGCGCAGCTCGGCGTCGGCCTCGGCCGTGACGGTGATGCGCTGCGTGACCTCGAGGTCGGCCTCCTTGCGCATCGCCTGCACGCGGCTCACGAACTCGCGCGCCAGGCCTTCCGCCACAAGCGCCGGCGTGAGCGCCGTCTCGAGACCCACCACGATCGCGCCTTCCGCGGCCACGACCATGCCGGCCTTCGGCGCGCGCGTGACGATGACGTCCTCGGCAGTGAGGTCGATGCCGGCCACCGTCGCCGTGCCCGTGAAGGCCTTGAGCGCGGCGATGCCGGCGGCGACCTCCTTCATCTTCGGGCCGCAGCGGCGGCCGAGCGTCTTGAAGTTCGCCTTGTACGTGACGTCGCACAGGGCCGTCTCGTCGGCGATGTACGCAATGGACTTGATGTTGAGCTCATCGAGGATGAGGTCGTCGAGGCGCGTGTCGGCGCCGGCCACGAAGATCTTCGCGAGCGGCTGGCGCACCTTGAGGTCGTGATCCACGCGCAGCTGGCGGCCGAGGCGCACGATCGTCTGCACCGCCGCCATGTCGCGCTCGAGCGCGAGGTCGCGCGCACCGGCGCGGGCCGTCGGGAAGTCGCACAGATGCACGCTCTCCGGATCGCTCTCGCCTTTGAGGTTGCGGTAGATCGTCTCGGAAATGAACGGCGTGAACGGCGCCGCCACCTTCGCGAGCTGCACGAGCACGTAGCGCAGCGTGCGGTAGGCGTGATGCTTGTCCGCGTCGTCGGTCGATTTCCAAAAACGGCGGCGGCTGCGGCGGATGTACCAGTTCGTGAGGTCTTCGACGAAGGCCACGAACGGACGCACCGCGCGCTGCAGGTCGTAGTCGTCCATCGCCGCCGTGACGTCGGCGATCAGCGTCTCCATCGAGCTGCAGATCCAGCGGTCGAGCACGTTCGGCGACTCGGGCACCGCGACCTCCGCGTCGTGGAAGCCGTCCACGTTGGCGTACGTCACGAAGAAGGAGTAGGCGTTCCACCACGGAATGAGCAGGTCGCGCAGCACCTGCTTCACGCCGGCCTCGGAGAACTTGAGGTTCTCCGCGCGCACCACGGGCGAGTGGATCATGTAGAGGCGGATCGCGTCCGCCCCGTACGAGTCGAGCATGAGCGTGGGGTCGGGGTAGTTCTTGAGCCGCTTCGACATCTTCTTGCCGTCTTCGGCGAGCACGAGCCCGTTGACCACCACGTTGCGGTACGGACTGCGCCCGAAGAGCATCGTGCCCAGCAGCATGAGCGTGTAGAACCACCCGCGCGTCTGGTCAAGCCCCTCGGCAATGAAGTCGGCCGGGAAGAACTTCCGAACGGACGGGGAGAGATCTCCCCGAACCCCTCCGGCGGAATAGTCTTCTCCCATGTAGTGCTGCTGGGCGTAGGGCATCGAGCCGCTTTCGAACCAGCAGTCGAGCACTTCGGGCGTGCGATGGTAGGTCTTGCCGTCCTTGTGGATGACGATCTTGTCGACGAAGTGCTTGTGGAGGTCGGTGACCTTCTCGCCGCTGAGCGCCTCGAGCTCCGCCACGGAGCCGACGCAGATCATGTCGCTCGGGTCGGCGTCGTTGATCCACACGGGAATGCAGCTGCCCCAGAAGCGGTTGCGCG
>CAVEDG010000251.1:0-2557 GCA_963614205.1 bacterium
ATCAGCGAATCATGCGAATTCCACCAAATCCGAGAGGCGTAAAATTATTACGCACTGAAATCTCATTCTCGCACCATCCACAGCCCATCGCCCTAACCCCTAGGCGAAGCCGTACCCCTCATGTGTGCGAACAAGACGTGCCCATTACGATTTCATTGCGTAATATACGGGTGATACATAATGTTTCGCGCCTTGATTTCCCGGAAGGAGGCGTGTATACTTTTGCCTCGAAGCAACAGCGAAAATGGAAAGCCAACATGAAACAAAGACTGGTCTTTGTCAGAGCACTGAAGTGCGGAGCCGCCGCCGTGAGCGTCAAGACGACGCGAACCTTGATGTTTCTTGCGGTTCTGCCGCTGCTGGCCCTGGGCGCGGGGGAGGACGAAACCGCCGTGCTGCGCGACTACCCGCGCGCCGCGCAGATCAATCCGCTCATCGGCGCAGTGACGTTCACCGACGACATGAAGGGATCCGAATCGGGGCACGGCCTTGGCAAGACCTTTCCGGGCGCGGCCACGCCATTTGGCATGGTGCAGCTCTCGCCGGACACGATCACGGGCGGCGACCACGGCCCGGGCTACTCGTATTCGCACAAGACGATCGAGGGCTTCAGCCTGCTGCACATGAGCGGCATCGGCTGGTATGGCGAATTCGGCAATCTCCAGTTCATGCCGACCACGGGCGCGCGCGAGTTCGACCGCAACGCCGCCGCCGCGCCGTTCACGCATGACCGCGAAACGGCCCACGCGGGCTACTACCGCGTGGCGCTGCCGCGCTACGGCGTGGAGGCCGAGCTGACCGCCGCGCGCACGGCCGGCGTGCTGCGCTTCACCTACCCGACAGGCGAAACCGCGCGCGTCAAGCTCGATCTCGGCCGCCGCATCGGACAGAAGAACCGCTGGCTCACGCAGGGCCACCAGCATGTGGACGTGGCGTCGCCCACCTCCCTCGAAGGCTGGGCGCACTGCCCGCACGAAGACGGCGGCTGGGGCCGCGGCGATGGCGGCGTGGACTACACCGTCTACTTCTGCGCCGTCTTCTCCGCGCCGTTCTCCTCCGTCGGCGCCGTGGACCGCACCACACCGCTCGGCGACGGAAGAGCCGCCTACGAAGGCACGAACCTCGTCTTCGACGCCATGTTCGGACACCTTGCGGCGCCGCTCGTCGTGAAGGTCGGCGTGTCGTTCACGTCCGTGGCGGACGCGCGGGCGAATCTGGCGCGCGACGTGGGGCCGAAATCGTTCGCCGAGGTGCGCCGCGCCGCCGCCGCGCTATGGGAACGCGAACTCGCCGGCGTGGCGGTTTCGGGCGGATCTGCGGAAGATCACGTCAAATTCGCCACCGCGCTCTACCACGCCTTTCTCGACCCGCGCGAAATCGGCAAGGGCGAAGGTTTCACGCGACGCACCGTGTTCTCCGGCTGGGACGTCTTCCGCAGCGAAATGCCGCTCCTCACGCTGCTGCGTCCGGACGTCGTCACCGACACGATTTCGTCGATGATGGAGACCGTGACGAGCGGCAAGCGCCAGACGCTGCCGCGCTGGGACATCTTCGGCTGCCCGTCGGGCTGCATGATCGGCGCGCCGATCGTAAGCGTGATGGCCGATGCGTGGACGAAGGGCATCCGCGACTTCGATGCGCCCAAGGCACTGGAGCTTGCCTGCACGACGCTCGCGCGCGAAGGCAACGACCGCACGCGCGGCCTCCATCCGAGCGGCAGCCTCTCGCAGACTCTGGAATACGCCTACGCGGACTGGTGCTGCGCGCGGCTCGCGGAAGGTCTCGGCCACACCGCTCTCGCCGCACAGTACGACGCCTACGCGCAGGCCTACACGAACTGCTGGAGCTCGGAAGCGGGCTGGATGCGGTCGCGGAATCCGGACGGCACGTGGTGGCCGTGGAAGGGACGCGAAATCGAGAACCAGGGCACGGTCGAATCAAGCCCGTGGCAGCAGGGCTGGTTCGTGCCGCACGATCCGGAAGGCCTGGTGCGGCTCATGGGCGGCCGTGCGCGCTTCACGCAGGAACTCGAAACGTTCTTCGCCGCCACGCGCCCGGACTTCCGCTGGTCGCCGGGCTACAACCACCCCAACGAACCCTGTCACACGCTGCCGCTCCTCTTCGCGTATTCCGACAAGCCGGAACTCGTCGGCACCTGGACGCGCCGCATCTGCGACAAGGCGTATGGCACGGGGCCGTTCGGTCTCTGCGGCAACGACGACGTCGGGCAGATGAGCGCGTGGTACGTGCTCTCGGCCATTGGACTGCAGACGCTCTGCCCCGGCGACGGACGCTGGCATCTCACCACGCCCGTGTTCCCCGAAGTGCGGCTCGGCAAGCTCGTGATCCGCGCACCGCACGCGCGGGAACGCACCGACCTGCGCGGCGCCACGCTCAACGGCCGCACGCTCGACCGCCCCTGGATCACCCACGCGGAAGTCCTTGCCGGCGGCGTCCTTGCCTTCAAGTAGTCCGGCGACGTCTTTTCAGATGAAATGCTGAATCCGGGCGCGGGCGGCGAGAGCGGGCGGCAGCGCGGCGCGGGTGGGTTCGCCCA
>CAVEDG010000252.1:0-2547 GCA_963614205.1 bacterium
ACCAAAAATCCGCAATGGGTAAGTTATAGGCAGGCGAGAACGCAAGATCGTGTTGGTATACTACGCGACATGGACCTCGTTCTCTTCTTCCAGTCGACGACGCGGAAGAGCCGGCGGCTCAAGCTGACCGGCGCCTATCGCTTCGCCCGCGAACACGACTGGTTCGTCCAGGTCATCGACGCCGGCGCGAAGGCCGGCGACGTCCGCCGCCTGCTCGCGCGACTCTTCAAGTCCCGCTTCGGCCAGACCATCCGCGCCTGGCAAAAGTCGCGTTGATCGCTCAGCGTCCCGTCCGAGGGCCGTTTGGGTCGGCGCCTACCGGAACGTGCGATCGTAGAGGAGCGCGGCGTTGAGCACCACGAGGCAGGAGCCGCAGTTGTGCACGAGCGCGCCGACCACCGGGCTCATGATGCCGAGCACGCCCAACAGCACCGCCACGAAGTTGATGCTCATCGAGAGCGTGATGTTGAAGCGGATCGTGTTCAGGCACGCCGTCGCCAGGCACTTGAGGTAGGCCACGGAGGCGATGTCGTCGTTCATGATCGCGATGTCGCTCGCCTCGGTCGCCACGTCCGTGCCCGCGCCCGCCATGGCAATGCCCACGTCGGCGTACTTCATCGCGGCCGCGTCGTTCACGCCGTCGCCGACCATGGCCACGTGGAGTCCCTGCGCCGTGAGCTCCTTCACCGCGTTGACCTTCTCCTCGGGCAGCAGATCGGCCTTGACGTCCTCGATGCCGCACGCCTTCGCGTATGTCTCGGCGATGTCGCGGTGGTCGCCCGTGAGCAGCCAGGCGCGCACGCCCAGTTCGCGCAGACGCGCCACCGTGGCGGGCGCCGTCTCGCGCAGCTCGTCCTGCACGTCCATCTTCGCGCCGGCGAGGATGCGCCCTTCCGCGTCGCGGGCGAGCGCGTTGCCCCAGGTGCCCTTGGTGATCGTGCCGGTCTTGTCGAAGGCGACGGCGTCCACCGCGCCCATGCGTTCGAGCGCCTCGCCCGTCTTCACGAGCACGCCGCGTTTCGTGGCCTGGCCGATCGCCGCCATCACCGAGGTCGGCGTGGCGAGCGCAAGCGCGCACGGGCAGAACGTGACGAGCACCGTCACCGCGCGGGTGAGCGCGTCCTTCGTCGTGATGCCGTCGAGCGCGTAGGCGCACACGAGGAACGTGCCGAGCGCCACGGCAAGGGCCACGGGCACGAGAATCGACGCCCAGCGATCCGCAAGGCGCTGCATCGGCGCCTTGTGGTCGTTCGCCTCGTTGACGAGACGGATGATCTTCTCGAGGCTCGTATCGGCCCCCACCGCCGTGGCGCGCACCTCGATGCGCCCGTAGCGGTTGAGCGTGCCCGTGTAGACGACGTCGCCCGCCGCCTTGCGCACGGGCACGGATTCGCCCGTGACGATGGACTGGTCCACGGTCGTCTCGCCCGTGACGACCACGCCGTCGCACGGGAACGACTCGCCGGGCGCGATCGCGATCACGTCGCCCACCGCGATGTTCTTCTTCACCGCGTCCTTCAGGCGGATGAGCGCCTTCACGCCCTTCGACGCGCGCCCCACCGTGAAGTCCTCCAGCTTCTCGCCGATCGCCATGATGAACGCGACTTCGCCCGCCGCGAACATCTCGCCGATCGCGATCGCCGCGATCATCGCCATCGTGATGAGCAGGCCGGACGTGATCTTGCGCCGCGCGAACAGCGTCCGCAGCGCGCCGTACGCCATCGGAATCCCGCACAGCAGCACGGCGCCAAGCGCCGGATCGCACCACGTCCACGCGGCCGCGTGGGCGCCGCACAGACCCTCGCCTCCCGCGCGCAGATGATCGACGAGCCCCCACAGCACGCACGCGCCGCTCAGGCCCACGATCCACCACGATTCCATCGCCGCGCAGAACTTCAGCATTCCCGCATCCATCCGCGCCAGCGCTCCCGGCTTTTCCTCAACCGGCTTCTTGCACTTGCAGCAGCAGCATCCCATTTTTCTCTCTCCTTTTTCCTTACCCACGCTCAGCGCCAAGCACCAAGCACTCAGCACCAAGCACTAAGCACCAAGCACCAAGCACTCAGCACTCACTTAATTCCCACGTACTGCTCCAGCGAGTCCGTGAAATTCGAAATGGCCTCGTCCGCGTGGCCTTCCTCGATGCCCTTGCGCACGCAGTGGCCGAGATGTCCTTCGAGGATGAGCAGCCCGATGCGGTGCAGCGCGGAATCGGCCGCGTTGATCTGAATCATGATGTCCTCGCACTTCGCGGCGTCGTCCTGCACCATGCGCTTGATGGCGTTGATCTGGCCGATGACCCGGTTGAGCCGGATCTCCACCAGTTTCTGGTCGTAGCATTCCTTCATTGTCGTGATCTTCCTTGCCGCATTCGCCTTCCGCGGCGAACACGCCAAGTAGTATACCACATACGGGTATGGGGTATCAAGAGGAATGTGCTTGACGCCAAGTACGGGGTTTCTTGTGACTCAAGGGTCTTATCGCGACGATGCGGCGTTCTCCTTGGGCGTGACCCACGAGAGGCTCTTGAGGCGGTCGTCGAGGATC
>CAVEDG010000253.1:0-2004 GCA_963614205.1 bacterium
CCGTCACGCCCGCGACGCCCATCGCCTTCAGCGCCTCCGCGCCGCGCGCCGTCGAGGCCTCGCTCGACCCGCACATGAAGACGCGCGCGCCTTCGTCCACGAACCGCTTCACGAGCCAGAGCCCCGTGTTCCGGTTGCCGCCCGTGACCAGCACGACCTTGTTTTCGAATCGTTTCATCTGAACACCTTTCATCGGTTGAACTGACAAATGAATCACGCCACGCCCTCGTTCGTCACGCGGTCGCGGCGGAAAGTGAAGAAAAAGGAGACGAGCATGCAGAGGGCGCCGAGCACGTAGCTGAGCGCCAGAATCGCGAAGCCGATCTCGAAGCCGCGCACGCCCCAGAGGTCGGAGAGCGTGCCCATCGCCACGCCGGAGAGCCCGCCGAAGAAGAACGCGATCATGTTCATGAGGCCGACTGCGGTGGAGCGGTAGCGCGGCGGCACCACGTCGAAGAGCGAGGCGTGCGTGTTCACCTCGAAGAAGCCGCGGAACACGCCGTAGGCCGCCGCCGCCGCGAGCATGGTGGTGAAGGTGGGCGCGAGGCCCATGCCCAGAATCATCGGCGCGCCGAGCAGCAGCGCGACGATCTGGAAGCCCAGGCGGAAGCGCGGATGCGCGCATACGAAGCGATCCGTCAGCACGCCGCCAAGCAGAATCGCGCCGAGCGCGAAGAGGTGGTGCCACAGCATCACGCCCTGCCCCGCCGTGCCGACCGTGACGCCCGCCGAGGCGAATTTCTGCGCCGCGAACTTCGGCGCCCAGAAGAGGTAGGCGTTGTTCACGAAGACGATCGCCACGAAACCCGCCGTGGCGCACAGCGCGGAGACGTTGCCGAGATACGCCTTCACGCCCACCCACACCGATTCGCGCGGCGCGGCCGCCGGCGCTGCGGCCTTCTTCTCCGTACCGTCGCGCAGACCCCAGATGAAGAACACGCCGAGCAGCGCGCCCGCCGCGCCGAACGCCACGAACACGTGCCGCCATGTGCCGAGCACGCCGAGCGCCCACGCCACGATGAGGCCCGAAACCATCAGTCCCACGTAGAGCGCGGCCTGGTGGATCGACAGCGCCACGCTGCGCGTCTTCACGTGGTGCACGGCGATCAGCGCATAGGCGCTGGGCGCATAGAAGCTCTCGCCCACGCCCGTCGCGATCGACCGGAAGAAGAGCGCGCCGACGAAGCCGCCGACGAAGCCCATGCAGATCGTCATGATCGACCATGCAATGAGCGAAAGCGTGATGATCCACTTGCGCGAAAGGCGGTCGCCGAGAACGCCCGCCCCCACGGTCATCACCGCAAGGGTCCAGCTCAGCGTCGTGTTGATCCAGCCGATCTGCACGTCCGTCAGGTGGAGGTCGTTCTGGATCGGGATCGTCAGCAGCCCGAACAACGCACGGTCCGCCTGGTGGAAGAAGAACGCACACGACAGGCACGCAAGCAGAAACCACTTGTACATGCGCGGGGAGGCCGCTTCATGTTTCATGACCAACCTCGCGCGCGATGGCCGCAAAATGCCTGATATGCCGTAATTCCATGTCGCGTAGTGTACCACATCCGACATTGAACCGTCAATTGTGGTATCGCGCCATGTGCACACGCCGCGCCGTGATGTGGTATACTACCACCTTCTATGCCCCTTCTCTCCATCGTCATCGCCAACTACAACTACGGCCGCTTCCTCGCGGAGGCGATCGAGTCCGTGCTCGCGCAGTCGTGCGATGACTACGAGCTCATCATCTGCGACGGCGGCTCCACGGACAACTCGCTCGACGTCATCAAGCGCTACGCCGACCGCCTCGCCTGGTGGTGCAGCGAGCCGGACCAGGGCCAGAGCGACGCCTTCAACAAGGGCTTCGCCCACGCCACGGGCAAGTACCTCACCTGGCTCAACGCCGACGACGTCATGCTCCCCGGCGTCGTCGCCGCGCTGAAGGCGGCGGCCGAAAAACACCCCGACTGCGAGTGGTTCGCGGGCGGATCGCTCTGGTGCGACGCCGCG
>CAVEDG010000253.1:2014-2518 GCA_963614205.1 bacterium
GTTCTCGGAAACGCGCTATCGTTCGGGCATTCTCAACGTGTGCGGTCCGTCGTCGTTCTTTACGAAGCGGCTGCTTGACGCCGTGGGCGGGGTGGACGCGCGCCTGGCGGAGACGATGGACATGAAGCTGTGGTTTCAGTTCCGCCGCGTCTGCGGCGCGCGGTATCGTCCGTTCATCGACTTCGCCTGGGGCGTGCGGCTGCACGAGGCGTCGAAGACGGGCGGCGTGACGGTCGTGGACGGGCGGGTGGATCTTGCGCGGCTCTCGCGCAACTGGTCGACGGAGACGTTTCGCCGCGAGTTCGCGCTGCGCGTCGGCGACTTCCCGGTCGTGCCGCTGACGTGGTGGCGGCGCGTGCTGTCCGTGCACGTGCCCTCGGCGCTGCGCGGGCTGTGGTTCACCTGGCGCTTCCGCGGCCGGGCCTACATGGACATGGGGGAATGAAGAGCCGTAAAGATGGTGTGAGAATGGGAGAGGATGGAGAGAGAAAGTGAATAGCCATA
>CAVEDG010000254.1:0-2516 GCA_963614205.1 bacterium
CTCCAGGCGAATGCGCTTGAAGTCCTTCACGCCGTACGGAATCTGCTCGGAACTTCTCATGGCGAATAGTATACCATAAATTCGCCGCCGTCACCCCGTCACTCCAGGTCAGGTTCGACGCATTTGAAACCATGGGGCCCTAAATGACCGTACGGTGGCGCGTCCGACTCCGGCTCGGACGCCTCGGAAGGGGGGCGGCGGCGAGTTTCTAGAACTCGAGGGCGCTCGGCGGGCGCACGTCGAAGACGACGCGCTCGCCGGCCGTGCCGAAGTAGCCGCCGAAGCCGAAGTTCACGCGCACGATCTCCTCGGGGCGCAGGCGCAGGCCCCGGCGGTTCCCCGACGGCGTCTGGTGCGGCGAGAAGTCGCGGAAGGCGTGCATCACGTCGGCCGTGCCCTTCTCGGAGAGCGAGAAGGCGTTCGCGGCATACCAGGTCGTGCCGTCGCGCGTCTGCAGGAAGATGCCGCAGTGCGCATGGCCTCCCGTCGTCTCGGGCACGCGCACCGAGAAGGCGACGCCCTTCGCCGTCGCCGGGAACGGCGACGCGGCATAGACGTGGTTCAGGAACGCGAACGTGTCCACGTCGCCCTTCGTGAGCCGCGCCTCCACGCGCGTCCACGGCCGTTCGGGCAGGGCCGCGAACGAGGCCTCGACGTCGCGGGCCTTGCCGAGCTCAAGCCGCGCGGGCGCGGCGGCAAGCGGCCGCACCGCGGGCACGAACGGCGTGGACGCCCCCGCGGCGAGACGGCCCTCCACGGGCGCCGCCGTGGTGAGCAGCGCGCCGCCATAGGGCGGCAGGTCGAGCGCGATGTCGCCTTCGCCCGCCGTGGCGAGGCCCACGCGCGGATTCCAGATGCGCGCGGCCGCGCCGCCCGCCAGCCGCACGGCGCCGCTCCAGATCTCGTCCGTGTCGTTGAACACGAAGAACACGTCGCCCTTCGACCCGCGCCGGTGCGTCGCGCGCAGCGCCTCCGCGGCCCCGCGCGCACAGCGCAGCGCGGGTTCGTGCCGCGCGGCGAGCAGTTCCGGCAGCCACGCCACCTGCGCGCCCGCGAGCAGCGGCCAGTCCGCCACGAGACGCGCCACCTCCGCGTCGGGGAACGCCGTGCACGAATTGCGCGGCCGCTCGCCGACCGCGAGCACGAAGCCGCCCGCCCGGCGGAACGCCTCCAGCTTGCGCACCGCGCCGATCGGCAGCGTGGTGGCGTTCGGCAGCACGACCGTGCGCCAGCGCAGATCGCCCTTCACGAGCAGACCATCCCGGATCTCGGCCGTCTCCAGCGTCTCGTCGTCCACGAAGAGAAACGCGCGGGTCGCCTGGAAGAGCGCCTGCCCCACGCGGTTGAGGACGTTCTGCACGCGCTCGGCCCCCGCGCCGCCCGCCCAGCGCAGACGCGGCTCGAAGCCGACCATGAGCGCGTCGGCGGGATAGAGCAGCGCGATGTCCGCCGCCGCGTGGCCGTCGTTGAGCAGCGTGATCGTGCGGCCGATCTCCTCGTTGATCGCGCGCAGCGTCGCGCGCGAAAACGGCGTCCAGTTGTAGTAGCTCGTGAACGTGTTCACGCCGCCCCAGATCTGGCGGTTGAGCGAGCCAATGATCTCCCGCGCCGTGACCTGCACGCGCGGACGCGTGTCGCCGGCGGGGCGATAGCGCTGGCTGTGGTCGCTCGCCTCGCTCATCACGTAGCGCGCCCCGTTGAGCGCGCCCGCGCTGCCGGCGAGCAGCCCCGTCTTCCACGGCACCTGGCCGGGAAGGCTCGTGAGCACGTCGCAGCTCGGCGCGGAGAGCCCGCGCAGCACCTTGAAGAAGTCGCCGTAGAGCGGCACGTGGCCGGTAAAGCTCTCCTCGGCGAGCAGATGGCCGCCGCTCGCAAGTCCCTGCGCCGTCGCCCAGCGCGTGAGCTGCCCCGTGTAGTTCCGCGCCACGCGATCGCCGACCATCGACCAGAACCGGTGGCGCGTGGCGGCCGTCGCCCCCTCGCCCGGGCCTTCGAGCAGCGCGGGCACGTCGTCCGCCAGCGGATGCCCCGCCTCCCGCGCATAGGCCGCAAGCAGCTCGTCGCTCACGGGCAGGCAGTAGTAGGGCATCGGCCGCATCCACATCGTCATGAGCGACGGCTCGTCCGTGAACGTGCTCGAGAAGAACGTGAGCGCGTCCCCCAGCTCGCGCCGGTAGGCGTCGTGCGTGAGCGCGATGAACCGCGCCGTGGGCTCGGCCATGAGCAGATTGATGTAGGGGTACTTGTAGGCGCTCACCGACACGGAGACGTGCGTGCCCTCGAGGAGGTAGCCGTCCGTGATCACGTAGACGCGCTCGCCATCGCCCACGCGCCGGCGCAGCGTGGCGACGGGCCGGCCGGGCGGCGCGGGCGGCAGCGCCGCGCTGCCCGCGGGCACGTTCGTGACCGCCACGAGATATGCGCGCGCCTGCCATTCGGGATGCCCCTGCAGCGTCTTGCCGCCCGCCGTGCCGCTCGGATAGCCCTGCTCGTCGTAGAGCCACAGGGTCATGCCG
>CAVEDG010000255.1:0-2514 GCA_963614205.1 bacterium
ACCTCGCGCGTCTCTGGAACCTGCGCGAGCAGGGCGGCCCCGTCACGCTCCACCGTCTCGTCCTCGTCTTCCACGGCGGCGACGTCGCGCTGTGCGATGAAATCGCGTTGTAGACTTACTGAACACGCAAATGAAAAATGCATTGTCCCTTGCTCTTGCCGCGCTTGCGGACGTCCACGTGCGCGACGTGAAGGGCGACAAGACGGCACGTTAGAGGCACGTGACGCAGGCGGGCCGAAATGTGCTATACTGTTCGCGCCATGCTGAAGCCGAGCAGACGCCCTGCGGCTGTGGAAGCGCAAGGTCATCGGCACGGACACGGACAATTCAGAAAGGAAAACAAGAGAATGGATCTGCAGAAGGCAACCGACCGCATCGCCGCGCAGGGCGAACTCGTCGCGAAGATCAAGAACGAAGTGGGCAAGGTCATCGTGGGCCAGGAGCGGCTCATCGACCGGCTCGTGCTCGCGCTCGTCTCGGACGGGCACATCCTGCTCGAAGGCGTGCCGGGCCTTGCGAAGACGCTGAGCGTGAACACGCTCGCCAAGGCGCTGGGGCTCGACTTCAAGCGCATTTCCTTTACGCCCGACCTGCTGCCGGCCGACGTGGTGGGTACGCTCATCTACTCGCCGAAGACGGGCGAGTTCGCGCCGAAGAAGGGCCCCGTGTTCACGAACCTGCTGCTCGCGGACGAAATCAACCGCGCGCCCGCGAAGGTGCAGAGCGCGCTGCTCGAGTCCATGCAGGAGAAGCAGGTCACGATCGGCGAGACCACCTACACGCTGCCGAAGCCGTTCCTCGTGCTCGCCACGCAGAACCCGATCGAGCAGGAGGGCACCTACCCGCTGCCGGAGGCGCAGGTGGACCGCTTCATGTTCAAGTGCCTCGTGGAGACGCCGAGCCGCGCGGACGAACGCCGCATCATGGAGCGTTTCGCGCAGCAGGCGAAGACGCCCGAAGTCTCCGCCGTGTGCGGCCTCGACGACATCCTCGCGCTGCGCGAGACGCTCAAGGAGGTCTACTGCGACGAGAAGGTGGGCGACTACATTCTCGACATCGTGTTTGCCACGCGCGAACCCGACCACGTGAAGGGACTCGAGGGTCTGCGCGAGATGATCCAGGTGGGCGCCTCGCCGCGCGCGACGCTCTGCCTCAACAAGGCCGCGCGCGCCAACGCGCTGCTGCACGGCCGCGCCTACGCCACGCCTCAGGACGTGAAAGAGATCGCCCACGACGTCCTCCGCCACCGCATTCTCCTCACCTACGAGGCAGAGGCGGAGAACATGACGAGCGACAAGGTCATCGACAAGATCCTGACCACGATCCCTGTTCCATAAAGTGCTTAGTGCTTAGTGCTTAGTGCTTGGTGCTTGGTGCTTGGTGCGGAGAGAGGAGGAGAAAGAGAATGGGAGCAAAACATTTTCGCGAATTGGCCGTTTGGAAAAGTTCGATGGATTTGGTTGCCTCTGTTTATCGGCTGCTTCGGTCCTTTCCGTCGGAAGAACAATTTGGACTGTGCTCGCAGTTGCGCCGTTCCGTGATTTCAATACCGAGTAACATCGCCGAAGGGTTTGGTCGTGGCACGCACAAGGATTTCGCGCATTTTCTGATACAGGCACGGGGTTCCCTCTACGAGGTTGATACGCAGTTTGAGATTGCCGTTCGGCTTGGTTATTGCCAATGCGATGCGGAGATTTCCAAATTGTTGTCAGACGTCTCAAAGAGGCTTACCTCTCTGCTGAACTACCTTTCCTCCACTCCCACCCCAGCACCCCGCACCAAGCACTAAGCACCAAGCACTAATCACTAGGCACCAAGCGCCCCGCACCAAGCACTAAGCACCAAGCACTAAGCACCCCACACTAAGCACCAAGCACTAAGCACCAAGCACTAAGCACTAGAAATGATTGACGTCAAAGAGCTGATGGCCAAGGTTGGCAAGATCAGGATCTTGACCAACCGGCTGATCGACGACCAGCTGAGCGGCGACTACCACTCCACGTTCAAGGGGCAGGGCGTCGAGTTCGACGAGGTGCGTCCCTACGTGGCGGGCGACGACGTGCGCGCGATCGACTGGAACGTCACGGCGCGCACGGGCGTGCCGTTCATCAAGCGCTTCAGCGAGGAGCGCGAGCTCACCGTGCTGTTCCTCGTGGACGTTTCGGGCTCGCAGATCTACGGCAGTGCGCAGCGTTCGAAGGCCGAGCTCGCCGCCGAGGTCGCCTCCCTGCTCGCGCTCACGGCCATCCGCAACCAGGACAAGATCGGGCTCATCCTCTTCTCCGACCGCATCGTGAAGTACCTGCCGCCGCGCAAGGGCCGCCAGAGCGTGATGCGTCTCGTGCGCGAAGTGCTCGCCGCCGAGGACGACGCGACGGGCGGCACGGACATCGCCGGAGCCCTGCGCTTCCTGAACGGCGTGCAGAAGCGCCGCGCCGTGGTCTTCCTCGTGAGCGACTTCCTCACGGGCGCCGCCCGCGCCGGCGATGCGGCGGACTACGAGAAACTGCTGCG
>CAVEDG010000256.1:0-2514 GCA_963614205.1 bacterium
AACGCTGCGGCCGAGGCGGCCGCCGAGCAGGAGACGGCGCCCGCGGGCGGTCTGCTCGAAGACGTGAACATCGTCGACGAGATGAGCCGCGACTACATCGACTACTCGATGTCGGTCATCATCGGGCGCGCGCTGCCGGATGCGCGCGACGGCCTCAAGCCCGTGCACCGGCGTTCGCTGTTCGGCATGTACAAGCTCAACGTCACGTCGGGCGCGAAGCACATGAAGTCCGCCCGCGTGGTCGGCGAGGTGATGGGTAAGTACCACCCGCACGGCGACTCCTCCATCTACGACACCATCGTGCGCATGGCCCAGCCGTTCTCGCTGCGCATTCCGCTGGTGGACGGCCACGGCAACTTCGGCTCCATCGACGGCGACGGCGCCGCCGCCATGCGCTACACCGAGGTGCGCATGCAGAAGGCCGCGGAGGAAATGCTCGCGGATCTCGAGAAGAACACGGTGGACATGATGCCGAACTTCGACGAGACCCTGAGCGAGCCGACCGTGCTGCCGGCCAAGCTGCCGAACCTGCTGCTCAACGGCTCGCAGGGCATTGCCGTGGGCATGGCCACGAACATTCCGCCGCACAACCTCGGCGAGCTCTGCGACGGCATCACCCACTACATCGACCACCGCGACTGCTCGATCGACGACCTCATGCAGTTCGTCAAGGGCCCGGACTTCCCGACGGGGGCGACGATCTGCGGCATGAACGGCATCCGCGCCATGTACAAGCTCGGGCGCGGCCAGATCTGCGTGCGCGGGCGCGCCGAGATCGAGGAGTGGAAAGGCGACCGCCAGCGCATCGTGATCACGGAACTGCCGTACATGGTGAACAAGACGGAGATGATCAAGCACGCGGCCGAGCTCGTGAAGGAAAAGGTCATCGAGGGCATCTCCGACATCCGCGACGAATCCGCCGAGGACATCCGCATCGTGGTCGAGCTCAAGCGCGACGCGATCGCCCAGATCGTCCTCAACAAGCTCTACAAGCACACGGAGCTGCAGACGACCTTCGGCGCGAACATGCTCGCCATCGACCAGGGCCGCCCGCGGATCATGAACCTCAAGGACTTCTTCCGCTGCTACGTGAACCACCGCTTCGAGGTGATCACGCGCCGCACGAAGTTCGACCTCGACAAGGCGCTCGCCCGCAAGCACATCCTCGACGGCCTGCTGCTCGCCATCGCGCATCTCGACGACGTGGTGCGCATCATCCGCGCGTCGAAGAACCGCGACGAGGCCAAGGTGCGCCTGCAGGAGGCCTACGGCTTCACCGACCCGCAGGTCAACGCGATCCTCGACATGCGCCTCTACCAGCTCACGGGGCTCGAACGCGAGAAGCTCGAGGCGGAACTCGCCGCGCTGCTCGCCACGATCGCCGATCTGCAGAACATCCTCGCGGACGCCGGGCGCATCTACCAGATCATCAAGGACGATCTCGCCTACCTGCGCGCCAAGGCCGACAAGGGCGACCTCGCCTACCCGCACGAGAAGCCGCCCAAGGGCGACCCCAGCGGCCGCCGGCGCACGGAGATCGTGCCCGACGAGAACGAGGTCTCGCTCAAGGATCTCATCGCGGACGAGCCGTGCGTGATCACGCTCTCGAACCGCGGCTACGTCAAGCGCGTGCCGCTCACCGAGTACAAGGAGCAGAACCGCGGCGGCCGCGGCGTCAAGGGCGCCCAGGTGAAGGAAGAGGACTTCCTGCGCCTCGTCTACGTGGCCGAGACGCACGACTCGCTCATGTTCTTCACGAACACGGGCCGGCTCTTCCTCAAGGACGCCTACGAGATTCCCGAGGCGCCGCGCACGAGCTTTGGCAAGCCGCTCGTCAACCTTCTCAACCTCCAGCCCGGCGAACAGGTGCTGCGTCTGCTGCCCATCCGCTCCTTCGAGGGCGACGTGGACGTGATGTTCGCCACGGCGCAGGGCACGGTGAAGAAGACCCTGCTCGGCGACTTCAAGAACGTCAACCGCAACGGCATCCGCGCGCTCTCGATCGACGAGGGCGACACGCTCGTGGAAGTGCGCCTCGTCAAGCCCGGCGAAGACGTGATGATGATCACGCGCAACGGCATCGGCACGCGCTTCAATTCGGACGAAGTGCGCCGCATGGGCCGCGCCGCCACCGGCGTCAGGGGCATCTCCCTGCGCGAGGGCGACGCCGTGTGCTCGCTCGACGTGGTCGACGACGCCAAGACGCTGCTCATCGCCACCGAAAACGGCTACGGCAAGCGCACGGAGTTCAGCGCCTACGACACGAAGCACCGCGGCGGCATGGGCGTGACCGCCATCAAGGGCGCCGACCGCAACGGACACGTGATCGCCGCGCACGCCGTGCGCGACGACGAGTCCATCATCTCGATCACGTCCGACGGCCTGATGGTGCGCCAGCGCGTGATCGACACGACCGTGGTCGGCCGCAGCGGCATGGGCGTGCGCCTCGTGCGCCTCTCCGAGGGCGCGAGCCTCGTCTCCGTCTCCGTCGTCGCCGCCGAGCCCGACGAAAAC
>CAVEDG010000257.1:0-2498 GCA_963614205.1 bacterium
CCATGAGGACGGCGATGGTTCTGTAAATCGACATGGTGAAATTATACCACAAGGCCCTTGATTTCGGGTTGAAGAGCGACATGGAATTTTTCGCGCACGGCCGCGGCCATCAGGCGCGCGAGCGCGAGGATGTCGGACGACGTGCAGCCCTCGTCCGCCACGATCACGTTGGCGTGGCCGCTCCACACGCGCGCGCCGCCCACGCGCAGCGTCTTCGCGCCGGCCTCTTCGAGCAGGCGGCCGGCCGGCCGGTCGGGCGACGGATTGCGGAACACGCTGCCGCACGTGCGCGGCGGAAAGGCGGGCCGCCGCGCGAGGTAGTCCCGCGCCGCGCCCACGCCCGGCGGAATCTCGTCCGAAAACTCCACGGCCTCGATCACGCCGTCGATCGCCGACCGGCGATAGCCAAAGCCGCAGGCGGCGCGGTCGAGCCAGCGCCCGTCCACCTTCACGCGGCGCACGACTTCGGCGATCGCGTGGCCGAACGCGCCCGCGTTCATCTTGACCCAGCCGCCAACGGTGCCGGGCACGCCCGCGAGAAACGCGAGCGAGGGATGCGCGGCGAGGAGCGAGGCGCCCGTGGGGAGGTCGGGCTGCACGAGCGTGCAGTCGTCCGCGCAGTCGCTGAACCACGTGTTCGAGCCCATGCCCACGATCACGCGCGCGCCGCCGCCGCACGTCGCGCCGCCCGTGCGGAAGAACGAGTGCGGCGCGAGCGGCGTCCACGCGCGCACGGGTAGCGCGGCCGGCATCTCCGCGAGGTCGCGCCGCACGCGCGGCACGAGGTCGATGATGTCGCCCGCGCCCGCGAGCAGCACGAGGTCGCCGGGCGCCGCCGTGAGCCGCACGTGCCGCCACGCCTCCTCGGCGGAACGGGCGAGCAGCAGCTTCTGCGCGGGCGGCGCGTCGGGACGATCCCGGAACGCCGCGTAGAGATCGGCGATGTCGCCGCCGGCGAGCGGCTCCTCGAAGGCGGGGTAGACGGGAATGAGCACGACTTCGTCCGCCGCCGCGAAGGCGGGCGGGAATTCGCGCAGCAGCGCCTTCGTGCGCGAATAGCGATGCGGCTGGAAGAGCACGCGCAGGCGGCCCCGCGCCACGCGGCGCGCCATGGCGACGGCGCACGCGAGCTCCGCCGGATGATGCGCGTAGTCGGTGTAGACGGCGAGGGCGGCCGAGGCGAAGATCTTCTGGAAGCGGCGATCGGGCAGCGCGGAGAACGCGGCGGCCAGATGCGGCGTCAGCGCGGCGGGCGCGTGGCCGAGCACGGTGGCGACGGCCAGCGCGGCGAGCGCATTGAGCACGTTGTGGCGGCCGTTCACAAGCGTGGCGAGCTGCGGCCAATCGGCGGCGCGGACGTCGGCGGCGGGGTCGAAGCCGAACGTGACGAGGCGCGCGCCCGGCGCGAGGCTTTCGCGGGCGAGGGCGAGCGCGCGGGGATGGTCGGCGCAGACGATCACGGCGTCGGTGGTCTGGCGCACGGCCGCGCGATAGCAGTCGAAATAGGCTTCGGGCGAGGCGAAGTGCTCGAGGTGGTCGAAGTCGACGGCGTTGAGCACGAGGAGGCGCGGCCGGTAGAGCGCGAGCGTGCCGTCGGATTCATCCGCCTCCACCACAAGGCGGTCGGTGGCGGGTGCGGCGTCGGGGCCCGCCACGGGCATGTCGCCCGTTTCGCCGCCGATGCACCAGCTGGGGTCGTCGCCCAGGGCGCGGAGCAGCTTCGTCGTGAAGGTGGCGGTCGTCGTCTTGCCGTGGGTACCGCACACGGCAATGCCAAAGGCGGCGTTCACAAGCTCGGCCAGCACGGCGCCGCGCGCGCGCACGCGAAGACCGCGCTCCCGCGCGGCGGCGCGCTCCGGCGCGGCGGCGGGAACGGCGGGGGTGAGCACGAGCGCGTCGGCGGCGGCGAGATGGGCGGGATCGTGGCCCTGCGCCACGGGGATGCCGTGCGCGGCGAGCCAGCGCGTGCGCGGCGAGGCGTGCACGTCGCAGCCGGTCACGGCGTGGCCGGCGCGGTGTAGAAGAAAGGCGAGACCGGCCATGCCGACCCCGCCTATGCCCATGAAATGGACGCGACTCATTGCGCCGAAGGCGTTCAGCCCTCGGCAGCGAGGGCGGCGTCGACCTCGTCGGTCGTTTCCATGTTCGTGTAGACGTCCTGCGTGTCTTCGAGGTCCTCGAGCATGTCGACGAACTTGTTGACCGCCTTGGCGACGGCGATGTCGCTCACGGGCGCGGTCATGTTCGGCACAAGGCCGACGCTCGAATTCTCTTCGTCGATCGCGATGCCCGCGGCCTTGATCGCCTCGGTGACGGCCACGAAGTCGGCCGGCTGGCACTTGACGGTGAAGCCACCGTCTTCGGCCACCACGTCCTCGGCGCCCGCTTCGAGCGCGACTTCCATCACCTTGTCCTCGTCGAGGCCGTCGGCTGCGGGAATCATCACCTGGCCGAGCTTGTCGAAGAGGCGGGACGCGCTGCCGGGCTTGGCGAGCTCG
>CAVEDG010000258.1:0-2473 GCA_963614205.1 bacterium
TGCTGCGCGCCCAGCTCTACGAATACTACGAAGACCAGAAGAAGGCCGAGATGGACCGCTTCTACGGCGCGAAGTCCGCCAACGGCTGGGGCTCGCAGATCCGGTCGTACGTGTTCTGTCCCTACACGATGGTGAAGGATCTGCGCACGGAGGTGGAGACCTCCGACGTCAACGCGGTGATGGACGGCCACCTGCAGCCCTTCATCGAGGCGTGGCTGCAGCAGCAGGCGGCAAAGGGAAAGTAGGCGCGCGGTGAATCTTCTCGCAATCGACCGGTCCACGGACACGCAGAGCGTGGCCGTGGCGAAGGACGGCAAGATCGTCGGCCGCGTGTTCGCGGGGCTGGACGCGCGCAGCGCCGCCTGGCCGCTCAAGGTGCGCGAGTTCCTCGCGGCGAACGGCCTGGCCGTGGGCGACCTCGACCAGGTGCTTGTGGGCCAGGGGCCGGGCTCGTTCGCGGGCATCCGCGCGGCGCTCGCCTTCGCGCAGGGCCTTGCGCTCGGCAATGCGGCGCAGGGCCGCGCCACCACCGTGACGGGGCTGCCCTCCACCTACGCCCTCACGCGCGCGGGGGCGCGCACCGCCGTGGTGGGCGACGCCCGGCGCGAACGCTTCTGGGTGGCGCTCTACGACGGCGAGACGTGCACGCGCGACTTCGCGCTCGTGACGAAGGACGCGCTCGCGGGCGCGGTGCCCGACCACACCGCCGTGGTCACGCCGGACGGCGCGCGCATCGAGCCCCTTCTCCAGGCCGTGTTCGGCCCCCACTACAAGGGTTCGCTCGTGCCGCTCGCCCAGCGCCTCGCCGAAGTCGCGCTCGCGCATCCGGACCTGCCGCGCCCGGAACCGCTGCCGCTCTACCTGCAGCCCGCCGTGAGGTAACGCCATGGTCACCCTTCCCGACGACATCCTGCGCGACTACTTCGCGCTGCTGCGCTTCGAGACCGTGGGCGCCGATCCCGTGAAGCTGCGCGACTGCCTGTGCTGCGCCACGTGGATCCAGAAATGGCTCGCGCCGCTCGGCTTCACGACCGAACTCATGCAGGCGCCGGGTCTGCTCGGCGCGCCGCCCATCGTCTTCGCCGAACGCCCGGGCGACGACGGCGCCCCCACCGTGCTCTTCTACGGCCACTACGACGTGCAGCCCGCCGATCCGCTCGACGAGTGGACCACGCCGCCCTTCGAGCCCACGCTCAAGGACGACGGCCGCGTCTACTGCCGCGGCGCCCAGGACGACAAGGGCCAGTGGTTCGCCAGCCTCTGTGGCATGCGCGACTTCCTCAACGACCACTCCGCGGGTGCGCCGTGCCCCACGCTCAAGATCATCCTCGAAGGCCAGGAGGAAAGCGGCTCGACCGCGCTTGCGAAGCTCGCGCCCACGATCGCGGCGCGGCTGCGCGCGGACGTGCTGCTCGTGTGCGACACCTCCGCGGCCGCCGACCTGCGCCCGGCCATCGTGGCGGGGCTGCGCGGCGTGAGCCACTTCACCGTGCGCCTGGAGGCGGCGAGCCACGATCTCCACTCGGGCGAATACGGCGGCATCGCGCCCAACCCCGCGCAGGGCATCGCCGAACTGCTCGCCTCGCTGCACAACCCCGACGGCTCGATCGCCGTGCGCGGCTTCTGCGACGGCGTGGAACCGCCCACGGACGAGGAGCGCGCCGCCGCCGAGGCCGCCGCGCTCTCCGACGCCGGCTACGAGGCCGTGATGGGCTGCCCGCCCGTGGGCGGCGAAGCGGGGCTCACGCCGACGGAACGCAATTCCTTCCGTCCGACCCTCGAGGTCAACGGCGTCCACTCCGGTTACGGCGGCCCGGGCTCGAAGACGGTCATTCCGGCGGCCGCGCTCGCGAAGCTCTCGATGCGCCTCGTGCCGGGCCAGAACCCCGACGCCGCGCTCGCGTGCGTGGAGCGCCATCTGCGCCAGCACACGCCGCGCGGCATGCGCCTCTTCGTGGAGGACGTCACGGGCGAGGCGGCGGGCTTCCGTCTGCCGCTCGCCTCGCCGGTCTTCCGCCTCGCGGCGCACGTGCTGGGCGAGATGGACGCGCGCGGCCCCGTGTACCAGTGGGACGGCGCGTCGATTCCCGTGGTCTCCACGCTGCGCGCGTGCAGCGGCGCCGCGCCGCTTCTCGTCGGCTGGGGCCAGCCGCAGGATCGCATCCACGCGCCCAACGAGTCGTTCGGTCTCGACCAGTTCGCCCGCGCCCGCGAATGGTGTTCAAAGATTCTGGCGAATCTTTGAAATTAAAAATTAAAGGTTAAACGTTAAAAATTAGTTGGTAGTTGGTAGTTGAGAGTTGATAGTTGATAGTTGGTAGTTGAGAGTTGGTAGTTGAGAGTTGGTAGGGAAGAGAGGTCGTGGAGATGGACAAGGCGGAGAAGGCGGTTGAGCTGTTCAAGAGCGGGATGTGCTGTTCGCAGGCGGCGTTCTGCGTGTTTGCGGAGGAGGCGGGGCTCGACCCCGTGCTCG
>CAVEDG010000259.1:0-2465 GCA_963614205.1 bacterium
CGCTCGTGCTGGCGCTTCTGGGCGCGAGCGCGGTTCTGCTGTGGCGGCGCAAGTGGCTGTGGGGCGCGTTCCCGCTGCCGCTTCTCGTGCTGTGGAGCGTGGCGTGGATGGTCTTCGGGCCGCGGCTCGACCACGCCTGGCGCTACTTCCAGGAAAATGCGCGGCGCACCTACGGCACGTATGCGGCGCTCACGTGCGCCACGGCGCTTCTGCCGCCTCTGGGCGACGAGGGCGAGAACGCCTTCGCGCGCATCGCCACGCGCGACACGGGCTTCGCCAAGGGCACGCCGCGCACGGTGCGCCGCGAGGGCGGCCACGTGTGGAAGACCTATGAGGACGAAGACTATCCCGGCGGCGTGACGACGCTCGACGGGCGTCCCGTCGAGACGGGGCTGCGCTTCCGCAGCACGCGCCTGCTCGTTTCGCTCATTCCGCTTTTCGAAATGCCCACCGCGCGCACCGTGCACGTGACCGGCGTGGAGGCGGAGCTCTACGCGCGGCCGCTCGTCGAGGCGGGACTCACGCGGAAGGAGCTGGGGCCCGTGGATCTCGTGCTCGTCGCGCCCGGACCGGACTGGGCCGCCGGCGCGCCCACGCCCCGCGACTGGCGGCGGCTCGCCGATGGCCTCGCGCGCGGCGGCGTGGCGGCGCTGCACCTCGACGCGCGCCTCCTCTCCCGCGCGCGCCTCAAGCAGATTCTCGCCGACTTCCGCGCCGTGTTCGGCCACTATCGCCTCTGGTGCACGGGGCGGCTCGACTACGTGCTCACCTCCGGCGGCAATGTGCTGGCGGACGACGCGCTCGAGCTCTTCTCCGCCGAGAAGCCCGCCGCCGCCTTCATTTCCGCCGGCGCGATTTCGCCGGGCGAAGTCTTCGCCTGCTACATGGGCACGGACTACGAGATCGAGCCCGGCCTCCTCGAAACGCCCGCCTTCGGCCGTCTGCGCGCGTGGTGGACGGCGCCGCGTCTCGCGTGCGCCCCCGCGCCGACGGGTCCGCTCGCGGAAGTGCGCGCCGCCACGCTTACGCCGCTCGAAGTGCCGTTCCCCGACTGGTTCGTGCGCGGCACGGTGGAGCCCGAAATCTACGCCGCGCTCACAAACGGCATCCTCCGCGCGCAGGTGGCCCGCCGCGAGGCGCTCGTGGGCTTCGACGCCGCCGACCGCGGCGCCGCCACCAACGCCGTCACCCACTGGTCCCGCGCCGCCGAGGTCAACCCGCGCGACCCGCTGCTCCTGGGGCTCGCGGACGCGCTCGACCTCGAAGGCCGCCGCTTCCTGCGCATCGGAAACGTGGGCGGCGCGATGCAGTGCTACGAAAACCGGCTGCTCGTGCGTCCGCAGGACGTCGCGGCCGTGCACAACTTCGGCGTGTGCCTCAAGAAGGGCGGTCACTTCGACGCGGCGGCCACCGTCTTCGCCAAGGCCGTGACGATGGATCCGCGCACGGACGAGCACCGGCTCGAACTCGTGGAGTGCTGCGCGTCGAGCCATCGCGAGGACATGGCGTGCCGCCAGCTCGACGTGCTCATGAAGCGCCACCCGGACGATCCCGCGCTCAAGATGCGCGCGGCGAAGCTGCTCTGCCTCCGCGCGAACAAGGCGCGCGACGACGCGCGCGCGATCGCGCTCGCCGAGGAGGCCGTGCGCCTCACGGGATGGAAGGACCGCGCCTACGTGCAGGCGCTGGCCGACGTCTACATCGAAGTGGGCCGTGTGGTCCAGGGCATGGGTCTCAAGAAGAAAATGAAGGACATGAGGTTCGACAAATGAAGACGACAACCAAACTGACGAGTGCGCTGCCGGCGCTGCTGCTGGTGGCGGGCTGCTTTACGCTGAGCCAGACGGAAATGCCGCAGACGGCGCTCACGCATGCGCCGGAAGGGCGCGACGTGAAGGTGGCCGTGACGGGCTTTGCCGCCACGGTGACGGACTACTTGCCCGTGTGGGGCTACGAGACGGTCTACGTGGATCACGGGCCGTACGTGGGCCGGCACGGCGGGCGCGTGTGGGGCGGCGGCCACTACGCCACCGTGGCCTCCGAGACGCTCGTGCCGCAGGTGCGCGCCACGCAGCAGTTCCAGCAGCGCGCGCAGACGGGGCTTGAGGATGCGGGCTACCTCGTGCGCGCGACCGATCCGGAGTACACGGTGGACGTCGCGTTCGGCGGCCCGTTCGTGCGCGACGGCGAACGCGCGGCGGAGTTCCTGTGGATGCTCTGCTCGGTGTTCTCCGCCGAATACGCCACGGAGACGTGGACGGCGAAGCTGCGCGTGCACGAGACGAAGACCGGGCGGCTGCTGCTCTCGCGCGACTACGCGCAGAAGTACCAGATCGCCGTGTGGTCGCCGATCTTCTTCATTGGCCTTTCGGGCTGCACGGAAGACACGCCCGGCTACATCCAGACGTGGTGCCTCACCGCGCTCACGGATCGCGCGCTCGCCGACGCCACGGCCTTCCTCGCGA
>CAVEDG010000260.1:0-2464 GCA_963614205.1 bacterium
GCACTAAGCACCAAGCACCAAGCACTCAGCACTAGGCACCATGGCAACAACACGTCGACAATTCTTTCTGGGCCCCGTGGCCTTCTACTCGCGGCCGGACGAGTTCGATCTCGAAACGCAGCATCTCTTTCTGCAGCGCATCGTGACGAAGGACGGTGCGCGCGTGGCGCAGTCTGAAGACCCGCGCCGCCGCGTGCGGCACCTGCCACGCGAAGTGCCGCTGGCCTGAAGGCGACAACTCTCCCATCCATCATCGTTCCAAGAAAACTTCGAAAGGACAGAAATGAGCAAACCCCTCACCATTGTTGTGTGCGGCTCCCTAGTGCCGGATCCGCTGCAGACCCTGGAACCGGTCGAGACCCCGCAGGGCCCCGGCCTCAAAAACGAACAGATGCTGCCGAGCGTGCTCGACCCCTGGGCCGCATGCGCGCTCTACGAAGCGGCGAATCTCGCCAAGCAGCGCGCGGGCTCGAAGGTCTACCTCGTCGCGCTCGGCCCCAAGGCGAAACTTCAGCAGCTCATGATGACCGTGGCGCAGAAGGCGCCGTTCACGCTCGTGGCGGTCAACGCGCCCGCGGGCGGCTTCACGGAGGCGCGCGACACGGCGGCCGAGCTCGCCAAGGCGATCAAGACGATCCCCGGCCTCGACCTCTCCTCCACGCTGCTCTTCGGCGGCTGCGCGAGCGCCTCCCGCGACGCGGGCGTGACGCTGCAGTACGTGGCCGAAACGCTCGGCATCACCGAAGCGTTCACGGGCGTGGACGAACTCAAGCTGGCGGACGACGACTCGTTCACGGTGCTCGAGCGCATCGAGGGGGGCCAGTACCTCTCCAGCACGTGCGCGGGCTTCCCGGCCGCGATCGCGTGGGCCACGGGCAGCCTGCCCGAGCCGCCGAACAATCCGCAGGTCGGCATGATGAACATGCGCGGTCTCATGCCCGCCCTCATGAAGGCGGCGACCGCGACCGTCGGCGTGGGCGGCATCGCCTACGAGAAGGTCGAAGTGCCGCGCGCCAAGCGCGACACCGTCATCAAGAAGGACATGCCCGTGGACGCGATCGCGCAGGAAATCGTGGACTGGATCAAGGCGTAGCCCCACGCGAAGAAAGGACATTTGACATGAAGATTGCAGCGTATACGATCGACGGCAACGGAACGTTCGCGCAGGACGTGCCGGCGTTTGCCGACCTCATCACAACCTCGGGCGCGGAGCTGGTGCTCGTGCCCGGAACCTCGCGCGTCAAGCGCGCCATGCCCGCCGCGGCGCTCCGCGCGGGCGCGGCCCTCGACACGAACGTGGTCGACGTCGTCGTGAACGGCGACACGGCGTCCGTGCAGCGCTGGGCGTATCGTCAGCGCATCCTCACCACGTTCAGCCGCGCGGCGCGGCCGTGGGTGATCGTCACGGATCCGTCGCTCTTCGGCGAACTGTGCGCCAAGGTCGGCGTCACGCCCGCAGCGGCCACGCTGGCCGCGACGGCGGCCACGCGCACGACGGTCAACGGCGTGGTCGCGGCCGGCAACGGCGGTGCTTCCACGATCAAGCCCGACGCGAAGCTTCTCTTCGTGGCGGGCGCAGGCTGGACGAAGAAGCAGGCCGACGGCGCGACGCATCTCGATGCGGCCGCCGCCACGATCACGGACTTCCTCGCGGCGTCGGGCGCTTCGCTCGGCTCCTCCAAGTCGCTCGTCGACATGCCGGAGGCCGCGCAGGCGTTCTCGTTCATGAGCCACATGAACCAGGTCGGCCAGACGGGCGCCACGCCGCGCCACGCCAAGGGTCTTTCCACGTGCTGCCACGGCGAGGAGCCCCACGTGGTGGGCTGGCGCTTCGTGAACGAACGCCGCGCCGTGAACCTCGACGCCAACTGCGGCTGGGCGCAGGGCAAGGCCGACGTGCTCTACGTGGCCGACGCCTTCGCCGTCATGGCCAAGGTGAATGAACTGTTGAGGGCGTGAGGTTCTTTTTAAGTGCTTAGTGCTTGGTGCTGAGTGCTTGGTGCTTAGTGCTGAGTGCTTCGTGCGGAGCTCTGCACGTTTCTTAACGCACGAGGCACTCAGCACTCAGCACGAGGCACTCAGCACTCAGCACGAGGCACTCAGCACTCAGGGAGACGATAGCATGTGGCGAACAATCTGGCAACTTTTTAAGTACGGCGTGATTGGCGTGATGGCCACGTGCGTGCAGACGGGCGTGTTCTACGTGCTCGCCTCGTGCTGGCTGCTCTGCCTCACGCCCGACGACTGGGCGGTGCGTTTTCTCCATCTTCCTGCTGTCACGTTCACGGGCGCGGAGCCGTGGTACGCCGCGCGCGGCACGCTCGCGGCGATCGACACGGCGGGCGGCTTCGTGCTGGCGAACGTCTTCTGCTGGCTGATGAACCGGTGGTTCGTGTTCACGCCCGGCAAGTTCCGCTGGTACGTGGAACTGGGGCTCTTCTTCAGCGCCTCGACGCTCGCGACC
>CAVEDG010000261.1:0-2433 GCA_963614205.1 bacterium
CCTGCGGCTCGCGCAGAAGAGCGAGTACACGTGCAACGCCGACGTGAAGGCCTCGCTTGTGCAGATCATGGAGCGCGTGCTCGCCGAGAGCGGGCGCAACTTCGGCAACGGCCGCGCCGTGCGCAATCTCTTCGAGCGCGCCATCCAGCGCCAGGCCGGGCGCCTCGCCTCCGTCGGCCGCGTCACCGACGCCATGCTCGCCGAGCTCACCCTCCACGATCTTGGCTTCGCCTACGAAGACCAGCCTCCCACGGCCGAAATGTGATATACTACGGGGATACAAAGGACAATGGAACACGCATGAACCTGAAGACGATGGCACTGGGTGCTGCGGCACTGGCCGCGGCCGGAACACTGGCGCAGACGGCGGAGGCCGAGACGAAGCCGGAGGTGGTCGAAGAGGAACGTTCGCTTCTCGACGACTACGTGGATCTCGACCTCGAGCTCACGTTCTACTCCGCCTACGTCTGGCGCGGCCAGATCATGTTCGACACCGCCGTGTGGCAGCCCGCGGGCAACCTCTGGCTCAAGCTCGGCCGCGACGCCGACTACGGCCGCATCAAGCTGCGCGGCTGGGCCAACATGGCCATCAACGGCTACAAGGGACCGCACCGCTTCGGCGGCATGAGCATCGTGGACGAAACCGTGAGCTACAACTACACGGCCTTCGACTGCCTCGACTTCGAGACCGGCGTGATCATGTACCAGTTCCCGAACCGCCACGGTTCCGGCATGCGCGAGACGGATGAATTCCTCGCCGGCGTGCGCTGGCGCAACGCCTACCTCACGCCGAAGGTCTACGTGTGGTGGGACTTCGACTCGAACGGCCACAACGCCGAGAACATGCTCTACTTCGACTTCGACTTCTCGCACGCCTTCACGCTCGCGGACGCGCTCACGCTCACCCTCGGCTCCGGTTTCGGCGTGGCCAACGGCCCCTACATGGAGAACTACACGAAGGGCGACATGAACGGCGTGGCGTTCAACAACTTCCACAGCGACATCGGGCTCTACTACCAGCTCACGAAGTCCATCAAGATCGGCGGCTCGCTGTCCTACTACTACAGCCTCAGCCGCCAGGTGCGCCACAGCCGCTACGACCTGCACGACCACTACAACGCGGGCATCCTGCGCGGCGGCATCCACCTCGTGGCGAATTTCTAGATCACAACACATCGAGGAGCCGACATGAAGAGACGCGAATTTCTGGGCCTTTCGGCGGCATTTGCCGCGGCAGGCTGCGTGAGCGACGGCGCGCGGAAGCCGAAGACGGATGCCGCGACGGGTGCGACGCCCGTGACGCCGTGGCGGCCGTTCCCGAACACGAAGAAGGTGCGCGTGGTGCAGTGGGGCATGCGCCACGAGCACGCGGACGGCAAGTTCAACAGCGTGCGCAAGCTGCCGAACGACTACGAGCTTGTCGGCATCGTCGACGACCGCGCCTCGAAGACGCCCGCCGAAGACCGCAATTTCAAGGTCTTCGACGGCGTGCCGCGCCTCACGCCCGAACAGGTGTGGGCGGATAACTCCATCCAGTGCGTCTTCGTGGAGGTCACGAACGACGACCTCATTCCGATCGCCTGGCAGGTGGCGAAGCACGGGCTCGCGATGCACCTCGACAAGCCGTGCGGTCAGACGCTGCCGAAGTTCGAGGCGCTGATGGCGTTCTGCAAGGCGCGCGGCATTCCCGTGCAGATCGGCTACATGTTCCGCGTGAATCCGGCGATCAAATTCGCGACGAAGGCCGTGCGGGAGGGATGGCTCGGCGAGATCATCTCCGTGGAAGCCGACATGTACCACGACTACGGCAGCGCGAACTACAACGCCTACATCGCCTCGTTCAAGGGCGGGCTCATGTACAACCTCGGCTGCCACCTCGTGGACGCGATCCTGCCGATGATGCCGGGGATGCCCACGCGCGCCCACGTGGTGCGTCTGCCGGCGCCGGGCGATCCGGAGAACGCGGGCACGAACTGCGTGAGCGTGCTCGAATGGCCGCGCGCGACGGCCACGCTGCGCACGGCGCGCCACGCCGCGTGTCCGACGCGCTGGCTGCGCATCCAGGGCACGAAGGGCGCGATCGACCTGCGCCCCATCGAGCGCTTCGACGGCAAGCCCACCACGCTGGAACTGCGCCTCAAGGAGCCGGCGGGAGGCTACGCGAAAGGCACGCATATCGTCGACTGCGGTGTGCAGAAGGACCGCTACGCCGACCAGCTCAAGGAACTGGCGGACATCGTGCGCGGGCGCCGCGCACACTCCGCCGCGCAGTACGACCACGACGTGGCCGTGCACAAGGTCACGCTCATGGCGTGCGGGATCGAAAGTTAAAATTAAAAATTAAAAATTAAAAGTTAAAAGTTAAAAGTTAAAAGTTAAACGTTAAAAGGTAGATGGTGTTAAAAGGTAGATGGTGAACGGTAAACGTTAAAC
>CAVEDG010000262.1:0-2412 GCA_963614205.1 bacterium
GTGGAGACGTGCACGGCGTTTCGGAACGGCGAGGCGCCGCGCGCGATTCTCTTCTGCGGCACGGGCATGGGCATGGCCATGATCGCCAACCGCTTCGAGGGCGTGCGCGCGGCCGTGGTCGAAAGCGTGTTCGCCGCGCGGATGTGCCGCGCGATCAACGACGCGAACGTGCTCTGCCTCGGCCAGATGATCTGGGGCGAGACGATGGCCAACGCCGCCGTGGACGCCTTCCTCGACACCGCCTTCACGCAGGGGCTCGAAGACCTCGCGCCGTTCCTGCACGAGGCCGCCCGGCAGGTCGCCCAGATTCACGGCTGACCGAAGCCCATGAAGAGCAGGGCGAGGTTCGCGGCGTTGAAGAGCACGTGCGCGGTCATGGGCGCGAGGATCGTGCCCGTGCGCGCGTAGAGCAGGGCGAACGACGCGCCGAGAAACGTGAGCGCGAGAAATGACGCCGCGTTCACGTGTGCGAGGGCGAAGATCGCGCCGGAGAGCAGCGCCGCGCCCCACGTGGGCAGCGCGCGCGTGAAGCCGCGGAAGACCACGCCGCGGAAGAGAGGCTCCTCGACCAGGGGCGCCTGCACGAGCACGCTCACGACGAGCAGCGCGCGCAGGGCGAGCGAATAGTGGCCGTCCGTAAAGCAGCGGATGAGCTCCTGGTCGGCCGGCGCCGTGCCGAGGAACTTCTCGAGCGCCGTGGCGCCGAGCCAGTTGAGGCCGATCGCGACGGCGGTGAGCACGGGCGCGACGAGCGCGGCGCGGCCCATGGCGCGCAGACGTTGCGGCGGCGGCGCATCGGCGATCGTCGTCGTCTCCTTCGGCCGGCGCAACCAGCCGCAGAGGCAGGTCGAAAGCCAGAGCACGCCGAAGAGCGACGCGAAGAAGAGCGACGAAACGAGCAGCGACTGCGTGAGCCCCGCGGGCGTCATCACCTGGTCGAGGCCGTGCAGGAACTGCTTCCAGAACGCGGCCGGGCCCTGGGAAAACACGAGCACGCCCAGCACCGCGGTGGCGATGAGGGCGTGCGCGAGAGTGTAACCTGTTTTGTGCACGGATTCAGCCTTTGAGTGCCTGGTGCTGAGTGCTGAGTGCTTAGTGCTTGGTGCTTGGTGCTTGGTGCTTAGTGCTTAGTGCTTGGTGCTGAGTGCGGAGAAAAAAGAAATCCGCGTCTCTCTTTCGCATTCAGCACTTCGCACTTCGCACCAAGCACCAAGCACTCAGCACTATGCACTAAGCACCAAGCACCAAGCACTAAGCACTATGCACCAAGCACTTCATCTCAACTTGATGTGGAGTTCGCGCAGCTGCTGTTCGGTGACGTAGTTCGGCGCGTTCATCATCAGGTCCTGGGCCTTCTGGTTCATCGGGAAGGCGATGACCTCGCGGATGTTGGGCGTATCCGTGAGCAGCATGACCATGCGATCCACGCCCGGCGCGATGCCCCCGTGCGGCGGCGCGCCGTACTGGAAGGCGTTGTAGAGGCAGCCGAACTTCTGCTGCACGACTTCCTTCGGATAGCCGGCGATCTCGAACGCCTTCTCCATGATGTCGATGCGGTGGTTGCGGATCGCGCCCGAGGAGAGCTCGATGCCGTTGCACACCACGTCGTACTGGTAGGCTTCGATCTCGAGCGGAGACTTCTGCTCCAGCGCCTCAAGGCCGCCCTGCGGCATCGAGAACGGGTTGTGCGAGAAGATGATCTTGCCCGTTTCGGGGTCCTTCTCGTAGAACGGGAAGTCCACGATCCAGCAGAACTTGTAGCAGTTGTGCTCGCGGATGTCGTGCGTGAGGTTGTCCGCGATGTTCGTGCGCACGAGGCCGGAGAGGCGGTGGCACTCGTCCACGTCGGCGGCCATGAAGAAGAGGCAGTCGCCGGGCTCCATGCCCGCAAGCGCCTTCATCTCCTCGATCTGCTCGGGGGAGAGGAACTTCGCGATCGGGCCCTTGAGCTCGCCGTCCTTCGTCCAGGAGACATAGCCAAGGCCCTTGCCGCCGTTCTCCTTCACGAAGGCCTCGCGCTTGTCGAACCACGTGCGCGCCTCGACGCCCACGATGCCCTTGACGAGCAGGCCCTTGACGAGACCGCCGTTGGCGACGCAGGAGGCGAAGGCCTTGAAGTTGGCCTTGGCGAAGAAGTCGCTCAGGTTGATCCACTTGAGCGGGTTGCGGAGGTCGGGCTTGTCCGAGCCGTAGACCATCATGGCATCGCGGTACTTGATGCGCGGCCAGGGGGCGGCGTTGCACGCCCAGGTGGAGAAGTGGGCGAAGGTCTTGCCCACCACGTCCTCGACCACGGCGAAGATCTCGTCCTGCGTCGCGTAGCTCATCTCGATGTCGAGCTGGTAGAACTCGCCCGGCGAGCGGTCGGCGCGCGCGGCCTCGTCGCGGAAGCACGGCGCGATCTGGAAGTAG
>CAVEDG010000263.1:0-2394 GCA_963614205.1 bacterium
CGAAGAAGGACATCGACGGCGGCCTCATCGGCGGCGCGGCCCTCAAGGCGGCCGATTTTGCGGGCATCATCGCGGCGGCGGCTGCCGCCAAGTGAGTCTCATGACGCGAAAGGGATTCCTCGCGGCGGTCGTGCTGTTCTGCGCGGCCGCCGTTGTCGTTGCGGGGCCCGCGAAGAAGCGCGCCCCCGCACCCGCGCGCCGCACCGCGCCCGTGGCGCAGCCGGCGCGTCGCCCGGCGGCGCGTCCAGCCCCGAAGAAGGCGTCCGCCGGATATCGGCCGGCGGGCACGGTGGCGTTTGCGAATCTCGAGACGATCGCGCGCGCGGTGGCGGGCATTCCCGGCCCGAAGTCGACGGACGCCGTGCTGAAGACGATCGTGCCGAATGCCATTCGCCGGCAGGGCGCGGCGCTGCTCTTCGGGCCGATGCGGCCGGGCGCGCACGGCGTGGCCGTGTGCTACGTGGATCCCGCCGTGGCGGCGCGCATTGCCGCCGCCAAGAAGCCGTCCGAGGCCGACCTCGACCGCGCGAAGCGCTGGTGCGTGGTCTATCCCGCGTCGATGACGCAGGTGGCGTTTCGCCAGCGACATCCCGACGCCGTGCCGGATGCGGGGGGCACGTTGCGCGTGCCGCCCGGAAGCCATTCGCGGCGCACGCTGTGGGCGTGGTTCTCGCCCGACGGGAAATGGGCGGCGCTGGGGCCTTCCGCCTCGCTCACGGGCCATGCGTTCATGGCAAGCGCCGCCGCGCGGGCGCGGCCGATCGGCGGCGACCTCGCGGTGATCAAGATGGACGCCTCCGGCGCGCGGGCGCTCTTCGGGTCGGATCTCTTCGCCGAGGCGGAGTTCACCGTGCGCATGGCCGCGACGGGGCTTGAACTGCGGGGCGTGGCGCACAAGATTTCGATGAAGCGTCCGCCGCTGCCGGCCGGCGCGCTTGCGCTCGGCGGCGTGCCCGCGAACGCGCCGCTCTTCGGCGTGACGACCACGCCGTCGGACGTGCGCACGGCGGAAGACCTCTTCGCGATGGCCGGGCCGGAGTTTGGCCTCTTCGTGCGCAACGCGATCCGGCAGCTGAACCGGCCGGGTGCGACCACGTACTACCTCAACGAGGTCGGTCCCGCGCCGGGCGCGACGCCGCGCGCGCGCCTGCAGCGCATTCTGCCCGAGGCGTTTTCGATGCCGCAGACGGCGAACGCGCTCTTCTGCTCGCCGACCACGGTGCTGCGCCTCTGCCTGCCGAAGGTGGCCGCGAAGCTGATGCCGATGGACAGCGCGCAGCTGCACGTGGCCCTGCGCCTGCTGCGCGCGGCGCGCGGCGACGGCCTCGGCTGCATGAGCTGGCACGACGGCCGGGCGGATCGTCTGCTCATCCGCATTTCGCGCGACGAGCTCTACGGCACCGCCAATCTCTGGAGCCTGCTGTTCCTCTAGACTCGCCCCGGCTCGGACACGTAGGTCTCGGCGTGGGCGAAGCGGTCGAAGGCGCAGTCGAGGCCGTCGGGGGAGTGGGCGTCGGAGCTGAGGATGAAGCGGCAGCTGCGCGCGCGCAGCAGGTCGCGGAAGGCGGCGGAAGGGTAGGCGTCGTCCATCCAGCCGCGCGCGATGCCGCCCGTGTTGACTTCCACGATTTTTCCCGAGGCGGCGAAGACTTCGGCCGTGTGCGCGAGCTCGTCGCGGTAGACGGGATCGTCTTCGCTGAAGTAGCGGAGCGTGCCGTTGAACTTGCGCACGAGGTCGGGGTGGCCGATGATCGTGCAGTCGCAGGAGGTCGCCATGTCGCGGTTGGCGGCGAAGTAGCCGCGCAGAAAGCCGCGGGCGTCGCCATCGAAGTGGTCGCGGATGCCGTCGCGCAGAACGTCGGGCGTGTCGTCCACGCACACGAGCGCGCCATCGGGCGCCGGCACGTAGTGGACGGAGCCGATGAGGTAGTCAAGCCCTAGATGTCCGTAGCGCGCGCGCGTGGGCGCCGTGACGCCGGCGATGTAGTCCGCCTCCACGCCGAGCAGGATGCGAATGCGCGGCGCGTAGCGCGTGGCGAGCGCGCGGATGTCCGCCGCATAGCGCACGGCGCTTTCGGGCGTGAGGTTGCCGGGCACGTTGTCGGGCAGGCGCGCGTGGGAAGAGAAGCCCAGCGCGGTGAATCCGCGCTCAAGCGCGGCCCGGATCATCTCCTCGGGTGCGTTGCGTCCATCGCACCACGTCGTGTGCGTGTGGTAGTTCGTCTTTGTGTCCATGCCACAAAGTATACCACATTGAACGCGTTTCCGCGGTTCACGGCGAAGATCGGGAGGTCGGACGGCGTGGCGTGGACTGAAGTCGGGCCCGGATTGCCAAAAAGGCGAAAAAAACTACATATAGACGGTTTTTCGGGCGGGACATACTAGATGTAGTAT
>CAVEDG010000264.1:0-2384 GCA_963614205.1 bacterium
CCGGCGCATTTGCTGGTTCGTTCAAGGCCTACACGCAGGTCAAGGGCAAACCCAAGGCAATTACGGTGTCGGTGAGCGGATTCGTCGTGGACGGCAAGGGCTACGGCGTCGCGACGGTACGGAAACTTGGCTCGGTGCCGCTCAGGATCGAGTAGCGGCGTCTACGCGAGAGCGCAGGCGACCGCATAGGCGACGGCGGTGGCCACGCACACCACGAGCGGCAAATTCAGGCGAAAGAGCGCGAGCACGATCGCCACGACCGCGCCGGCCAGCGCGGGGAGAGGCGGTGCGCCGGGGAAGGCGGCCGCGGGATCCGTGGCGTAGAAAATGTCCGGGAAGATCATCGCGGAGAGCAGCGCATAGGGCATGTACTCGAGCAGCGCGACGAGATGCGGGTTGCGCAGCGGCCGGCGCAGCAGCACGAGCGGCACCACGCGCAGCAGATACGTCACGAGCGCCGTCACGAGCACGAGGCCCAGCAGCGCGCTTTGGGTACACCACTCAGGCATGGGCGGCCTCCTCGTCCTTCTTCGGGAACAGAATCGCCGCCGCCACCGCGCTCGACACGCCCGCGATCAGCGTGAGCCAGCCCACGTCGAGCCCCAGCGGCAGCAGACGGAAGCCCACGCTCGCGCACGCGGCCACGACCACGCAGAACAGCGCGGGGCGACTGCGCCGCGCCTCCGGCAGAATGATCGCAAGGAACATCGCGTAGAGCGCAAGCCCCATCGAGTGGCGCAGCGTGACGGACATCACGTCGCGCGTGAGTTCCCACGCGCCGAGCACCGTGCCGCCCACCCAGCCGGTCCAGGAGCACACCGTGAGCCCCAGATAGTAGGCGAACGTGAGCGGCGGGCGCTGCTTCACCGCCACGCCCACGATCTCGTCCGTGTCGCCCATGGCGAGCAGCGCGCGCCGGGCCAGCCCCACCGAGGCGGGCAGACGCTGCGCAACCGCAAACGCCATGAGCACATAGCGCAGGTTGAAGACGAGCACGGCGAGCACGACCGCAAACGCCGTGGCGTGCTTTTCGAGCAGGTTCACCACGGCGAACTGCCCCGAGCCCGAGATGTGCGTCATGCTCATGAGGAGCGGCGACCAGAACGGATGCCCGTTCTGCGTGCACGTGATGCCAAACGCGATCGCCACCGCGAAATAGCTGAAGAAGATCGGCAGCGCGTCCACAAGCCCCCGACGAAAGGTCAGGGACGACCGACTGCCCGCGGAAACGGAATCCATCTTAGAGGAACAGGCCTCCTACCCAGCCAAAGAAAACGCCAAACGCATAGACGGCTGCGAGAATGCCGAGATTCTGCAGCTGGTGGCGATGCGTGCGGAAGAGAACGAGAAGGCCCATGCCCGCGCCCGTGAGGGAGGAGGCCACGAGCGCGCCCGCCGACATGCCGCCCTCCATGTAGAGCTCCGCGCAGGCCGCCGAGGCCGCGCAGTTGGGGATCAGCCCCACGAGGCCGCCCAGCAGTTCGCCAACGAACGGACGATTGAGAATGCAGCGCTTGAGCGCCTCCTCGCCGCCGAAGACGTGCAGCGCGAGTTCGAGGAGCGCGGAAATGGCGAGCAGAAAGACGAAGATTTCGAGCGTGTGGATGAGCGCGGGCTTCAGGATGCCCCGATGCTCCTCGCAGCTGCAGTGGCTGTGCGCGCACAGCTCGCCCACGTGCGGCGACGGGCCGCGCCGGCCGAAACAAAAAAGAACGACGTTCACGATGAAGCCCGCGACGACGGCGAACAGCACCTTGAGCCCCACGAGCCGGCACAGGAAACCAACGGGCGCCTGCTTGGAGAGCAGCACGGGAATGAGCTCGTCGCTCGTGGAGAGGAACACGGCCATGAGGGTGCCGGCCGTGATGACGCCGCCCGCGTAGAGCGAGGCCGCCGCCGCCGAGAAGCCGCACTGCGGCACCACGCCCGCGACCGCTCCGAAAATCGGGCCGAAATGACTGACACGCCCGAGCTTTCGCTCGAGCGCGTCGCCCGCGTGCGCCTCCACCCACTCCAGAGCCAGATAGGCCGGGAAGAGGAAGGGAAGCAGCAGCAGATTTTCGATGAGGAACTCGATCACGCCGGGGCAATCGCCTCATTCGGGCACGTCGCCGCGCAGGCGCCGCAGTCCACGCACTTGTCCGCGTCGATCACGTAGGGCGTACCCTCCGAAATCGCCTCGGCCGGGCACGCATCCTTGCAGCAGCCGCAGCCAACGCACTTGTCGCCATCAATCTTGTGAGCCATTTTGGCATCTCCTTTTGAGGTTGAAGAAAGTGCCGTATATTATCCCACATTCCCGCGAGTTAGACAATGGAAAGATTTGGGTGGTTGCCGCGCGGCGAAGGATGTGGTAGACTAACCACATCATGAAAGCAAACTCA
>CAVEDG010000265.1:0-2380 GCA_963614205.1 bacterium
AGACCCCGAGGTCGAGCTCCATCTGGCCGGAGATCGTGAACTTGCGGCCCTTTTCGAGCGCGGGATCGCTCGTGTCGTAGACCACGAACTTGCACGAGCCGAAGCGGCGCGAGAGCTCGTCGCGCACGTAGTCCGCCACGGCGCGCACGTTGCCGGGGTCGTCGTCGGAAAAGCCCACGGCCACCTGGCGCGCGCCCACGCCGCCTACGCGGCGCATTGTGCGGTAGAGGTGCTCCACGAAGTCGCGGATCGCGAATTCCTTGGCGAGCTCGGGCCAGCGCGTGGCGTCCGCCCCCGCCGAGCGCGCGCCGAAGTCCTCGTCATCCGCCATGCGCGCGCGGAAGCCGGAGTTCGTGACGGCGTGGTAGCGGCACATCGAGAGGAAGTAGTCGAGCTCCTCCTCGTCGGTGCCGAAGGCCTGCACCTTGTCGAAGCAGAAGCGGTAGCCGCGCAGGTTGGCGAGCATCTCCTCGCGTTCGTCGGGCGTGAGCACGGCGTCGATGAAGAGCTTCACGGCCTCGCGGATCGTGCCGGCGGCGTGGCCGCGCGCCGTGACGATCGCGAAGATGCGCCCCTCCCGCAGCGTCTTGCGCAGCGTCTCGAAGGAGGGGCCGGGCGGCTCGCCCGCGCGCACGCGCTCCAGCGCGGCGCGCGTGTCGCGGATGAACGCGAGATCGGCCACCGCCGCGTCGGGCGCGTCCTGGAAGTCGCGGAACGCGGCCTGCCGCCCCCCTTCGGCGGGGAAGCGGTAGTGGGCCACGTCGGATCTCACAAGCGCGAACGTGCCCGTGGAGACGCTCACCGGGCGCCAGACGCCGTCTTCGCCACAATGCTCCAGGTAGATGCGCGTGGGCATGTGGAGGATGTTGTCATCCCAGTCGAAGATGTAGTACTTGAAGTCGCGCCCGGCGACGTCCACGTTGACGCGCTTGCCGTCGATGAGTTCCATTACTTCTTCTGCGCCGCCGCGGTCTGGTCGATCCAGAACGACTGGTTCGGTTCCGGCGGCACGTAGCCGTGCGTGGAGCCCTGCACCCACCAGATCTTCTTGTTGCAGGGGATGTTGTTGTACATCTTGGCGAGGCCCGTGGGCGGGCAGCAGTAGTCGCCGAGGCCGGCGCGCGTGATGATCGTGGTGCACGAGGCGGGGATGCGCTTGGCGAAGTTCGCGGCGTCGTAGTAGCCCATCGCGTCGGTCCAGGGGATGTACCAGCCGTCGCTGGCGAGATTCATCTTGGGGTCCTTGCGCAGCTTGCCGCTCGTGTACATGTCGCAGCACCAGGTGATGCCGCTCTCGGCGCGCGTCACGCCCTCGCCGCAGCCGGCCGCCCAGATGGTCTGCAGGCCGCCCTGGCTGCCGCCGGAGGCGTAGAGGTCCTTGCCGTTCCACTCGGGCAGCGTCTTGAGATACTGCAGGGCGCGCTTCACGCGCAGGACCATGCCGTTGAAGTAGGCGACTTCGGGATCTTCGTTCTGCTTCGCGTCGAAGGCGTAGCTCTGGTCGTGCGAGCGGATTTCCCAGCGCAGCGCCTTGCGGTCGGCCTCGGTGGCGCCGAACTCGGCGAGCTTCTGGCCGTGCGCGTTGATGTTGAGCACGATTTCGTCGCCGCGCGCCCAGCCCGGCGCGGAATGTTCGCAGCGGTCGCCGCTGTAGCCATGCGTCTCAAGCCGGCACGGAAACTTCGCGCCCTTCTCGGCCGCCTTCGGAATCGTGAGGTAGCCGGTCACGGGACGCAGCCCCGCGCACGCGATCTGCACCGCGTAGATGCGCGCCGGCAGGTTCGCGGGCCGGTCCTTCACCTCCACGCGGTCGGCCTTGATCGGCACGAGGTTCAGGCGTTCGGCCTGCTTCGCCCAGAAGGCGTCGAAGTCGGCGGGCTCCGGATGCGAACGCAGCGTGTCGATCTGCACGCCCGCGCCGCCGTCGAAGAAGATGCGGCGGTCGCTGCGCTCGAAGGCATTCTGTGCGCGGCGGCCCTCGGGCGTGGTCGTGTCGCCCGTGTACTGCTTGCGGTAGACCTTCCCCTTCTCGTCCACGAGCTGGGCGCGCACGCGCACGAAGCCGGGCCGATCGAGCGATGTCTTCACCACGAGGGGCTTCGTGAGGTCGGCCGGCACCTTCGCGCCGTCCTTCTTCCCGTCGTCGCCGTAGCGTTCCCACTGGATGAACCAGCTGCCCGCGGGCAGCTTCTCGATGCGGTCGAGCGTGATGGTGAAGACCATCTCCTCGCCCGGGGCGTAGTCGATCGCCCTCTTGTTCGTGCTGCCGCGCAGCAGCCCCTTGTCGAGTTCGCCCGCGAAGACGGAAGCCGCCGCCAGCGCGAACGCCGAAAACAACGTGAATCTCATGGTCTATCCTTTTCGTATGTCGTGCCCGCGA
>CAVEDG010000266.1:0-2364 GCA_963614205.1 bacterium
CCGTGAGGCGATTGCACTCCACGCCATTGACGCGGTTGACGAGCGTGTCGCCCCTCACCTCGATGTCGAGCGTGTTCCACTCGCCGAACGGCTTCTCCACGCACGCGCCCTTGCGCGGCGCGCTCGTGATGCCCGAAAGCGGCTTGGCGGGATCGTACGGCGAACGCGGCTCGTAGCCCGCGAAGCGCATGCCCGCGAGGCCGAGCACATCGCCCGCCGAGCCCTTGCACAGCTGATTCTCGAGGCACGTGGGGATGAACGTGCCGCGCTCCGCGGCGAGGCGCACGAAGATGCCCGAATTCGGCTTCGTCGTCGGCCGCCACCAGCGATATTCCACGTGCAGGCGGTAGTTTGCGTAGTCGCCGCGCTTCGTGCGCAGATAGCCGAACGGCGTGCCCGTGGTGAAGATCGAGCCGTCCTTCACGAACCAGGTCGGCTCCTCGGCCGTGTAGCCGCCCGTGACGTCGTGGTCGGCCACCGAGAGCCAGCCCGCGAGATCCTTGCCGTTGAACAGCGCCGTCTGTTCGGCCTGCGCCGAGAAGCCCATCAGTCCCGCCGCCAGCAGAGCCGCCGCCGCCACGTGCGTCATTGTTCTAGTCATCGCCATGATGTTCCGCCTTTTGTTGCGTGTTGTGTTTCGCGTGATGTGTTTTGTGAAGACGCCTCGAAATCCGGTTCGGGGCGAAAGGGATCAGTGGTCGTGCCGGCCTTCGCCGTGCCAGGGCTCGAAGGCGGGCACGCGCGCGATGCCGGCGGCAATGCGCTGGCGCACGGCCTCGTAGACGAGGATCGTGGTCGCCGCGCTCACGTTGAGGGAATCCGCGAGGCCCAGCATCGGAATGCGCACGCGCAGGTCGGCGTGATCCATCCACGTGGCGGTGAGGCCGTACTGCTCGGCGCCGACGGCGAGCGCCACGGGGCCGGTGAGATCGACCTCGAAGTGCAGGCTCTCCGCGTGCGGCGTGGCCGCGAGGATCTTGAAGCCGCGCGCCTTGAGCCACGCGAGCGCCTCCGCGCTCGTGGCCTCGACGATGGGCACGGAGAACATCGTGCCCGTGGAGGCGCGCACGACGTTGGGATTGTGCACGTCCGTCGTGCGGTCGCACACGATCACGGCGGCCGCGCCCGCGGCGTCCGCGCTGCGCAGGATCGTGCCGAGATTGCCGGGCTTCTCGATCGCCTCCGTCACGATCACGAGCGCGTTCGGCGGCAGCGCGAGCTGGTCAAGCCGCTTCGTGACGTGCGGCCCCACCATGAGGAGGCCGTCGGGACGGTCCTTGTAGGCCATCTTGAGGAACGCCGCCTTGGAGCAGGAATAGTCCTCCGCGCCGCGCGCCACGCAGTCCGCCACGAGCGCCGCCTCGTTCTCGTTCTTGAGCCAGAGGTCGGCGCAGTGGAAGATCGCGTGGGGACGGTAGCCGTTGTCGAGCGCCCGCCGGCATTCGCGGTAGCCTTCCACAATCATCTGCCCCGTCTCCTCGCGCACCGAGCAGGTGCGGAGCTTGACGACGAACTTGATCTTCGGATTGGCGGGCGAGGCGAGCTCCATGCTACTGCGCCTCCTCCAGCATGCGCTTGAGCGAGGCTTCTTCCTCAAAGGCCCGACGGCGCTCGCGGATCTTCGGATAGTCCGCCCGGTTGCGGATGAGGTCTTCGCACAGCGCGAGACTCATGAACGCAAAACCCTTTGCGCGCATCTTCGCGGCGAGGTCGGCGCCGTCCGCGGCGTCGCCGATCTCCTCCGGCAGCACGGCGAGCAGGGCCTTCGCCACACGCGGCTCCACGATCACGCGCGCATAGCGCGAGCCGTAGAAGCAGATGTAGCCCGCCTTGAGCTTGCGCTGCACCTCAAGGCGCGCGGCGTTGACGCGCTTGAGCAGCGCCTTGCTCCGGGCGTTCTCCGCGAAGGCGACGGTTTCCGAAGCCGCGGCGGGTGCAGGAACTGCAACAGGCGCAGCCGGCGCGGCGGCGGCCGGCGCGGGCGCTGCGGGGCCGTCGTCGAACAGATCGTCGCTCGCGGCGGCGGGCGCGGGCTTCTTCTCGGCCGGCTTCGGCGCGACCGGCTTCGGCAGCGCGGCGGCACCGCCCTCCTGCGTGGCGAGGAAATTCGCCCACGGCACCACCTGGCCCGTGATCTGGCGGTCGTTGACGAAGAGCGCCGTGCCGTAGCGCGCCACGCGGTAGGGCGGCATCACGCACGCGCCCTCGCAGAACAGCAGCCCCGCCGTGAAGGGCTTTCCGCGCGTGCCCTTAAGCGCCGCACGCGCCGCCTCCGGCACCGGCTCGAATCCCGGCGCCGCCACGGCGACCAGTGCCAGCGCCGTCAGCGCCAGCAGAATAGAACATGTCCGTCTCATTCTCGAT
>CAVEDG010000267.1:0-2303 GCA_963614205.1 bacterium
TATCTGCTCGACGCGGCGGGGCAGCCCGAGCGCCTGGTCGTGGAGCCGGGGCTGAGCGACGGCACGTTCACGCAGATCAAGACCGATCTCGATCTCAACGGGCGCGAGGCCGTGCTGGGCGTCTCGGCGGCGCCGGCGGCGGCGCAGGAGGGCGAGACGAATCCGTTCATGCCCAAGCATCCGCCGCGCGACAAGAAGAAGAACAGCAGCCAGCCGCCGCCGCCGCCCGCGAAGTAGCGAAAGGGGCGGGAGATCAGCCATGAGCCATTTGATCGAAATCCGGGATCTGCGCAAGATCTACGCGCTCGGCGAGGAGCCGGTGGCGGCGCTGGACGGCGTGTCGCTCACGATCGAGACGGGCGAGTTCGTCGCGATCATGGGCGCCTCGGGCAGCGGGAAGTCCACGATGCTCAACATCCTCGGCTGCCTCGACGTGCCCACGAGCGGCAGCTACCTGCTCGACGGCATCGAGGTGGCGCGGCGCACGCGCACGGAGCTCGCGCACATCCGCAACCGCAAGCTCGGCTTCGTGTTCCAGAACTTCAATCTGCTCGCCCGCACGAGCGCGATCGAGAACGTGGAGCTGCCGGACTTCTATCTCGGCCGGCTCAGCCGCGCCGCGCGCCGCGCCCGCGCCCTCGAGCTGCTCACGCGCGTGGGCCTCGGCGGCCGCGGCACGCACACGCCCGCGCAGCTCTCCGGCGGCCAGCAGCAGCGCGTGGCCATCGCCCGCGCCCTCATGAACGAGCCGCCCGTGCTCTTCGCCGACGAGCCCACCGGCAACCTCGACACCAAGAGCTCCATCGAAATCATGAACCTCTTCACCCAGCTCTCCAACGAGGGCATCACCATCGTGATGGTCACGCACGAGGACGACATCGCCGCCTACGCGAAGCGCCACCTCGTGATGCGCGACGGCCACCTCATCAAGGACGAAATGACGAAGGGCGGGGCCGCATGAACGTCTTCATGATCTTCAAGGTCGCCGTGAAGGCGATCTGGCGCAACAAGACGCGCAGCGCGCTCACGATGCTCGGCATCATCTTCGGCATTGCCGCCGTGATCGTGGTGCTCGCCATCGGCAAGGGCGCGAGCCAGAACATGGTCGCGCAGATCGCCAAGATGGGCGACAACGTGGTGATGATCTTCAGCGAACAGCGCCACTCCACCGCCGGCGTGCACGGCGGCGCGGGCGGGGGACAGTCCCTCACCGCCTCCGACGGCCTTGCGATCCGCCGCGAGCTCGCCCACCTCGTGAAGGCCGAAAGCCCCGAGGTGCGCACCACGATGCAGATCATCTACGCCGACAAGAACTGGAACACCTCCGTCTACGGCGTCTCCACCGAGTTCACCACGATCCGCAACTGGCAGGTGGCGGACGGCGAGTACTTCACCGAGCAGGACGAGCGCCTGTGCGCGCGCGTGTGCGTGCTCGGGCGCACCGTGGCCACGAACCTCTTCCCCGACGGCGACGCCGTGGGCCGCACCGTGCGCATCGGCGCGATGCCGTTCAAGGTGCGCGGCGTGATGGAGGTGAAGGGCGTGGGCGGCTTCGGCCAGGATCAGGACGACGCCGTGCTCGCGCCCTACACGACCGTGCGCCGCGTGCTGCAGTCCTCCACCTTCCCGGATAACGTGCGCCAGATCAAGCTCTCGCTCTACTCGCTCGACCAGATCGAGGAGGCGAAGCAGGAGATCGGCCTGCTGCTGCGCCAGCGGCACCGCCTGGCGGACAAGGAGGACGACGACTTCCGCATCATCGACATGGCCGAGATCACGTCCACCATGAGCGGCGTGTCGAACACGATGACGGTGCTGCTCGCGGCGGTGGCGGCGATTTCGCTGCTCGTGGGCGGCATCGGCATCATGAACATCATGCTCGTGTCGGTGACGGAGCGCATCCGCGAGATCGGCCTGCGCATGGCCATCGGCGCCACGCCGGCGAACATCCTCGCGCAGTTCATCCTCGAATCGGTGCTGCTCTCGACGGTGGGCGGCGGCATTGGCGTGGCGATCGGCGTGAGCGGCGCGGAGTGGCTGGGCGGCGTGCTCGGCTGGCCGATCCTCGTGGAGGCGGGCTCCACGGTGGTGGCGTTTCTGTTTTCGGCCTTTGTGGGCATGTTCTTCGGCTTCTACCCCGCGTGGCGCGCGAGCCGCCTGAACCCGATCGACTGCCTGCGCTACGAATGAGATTTCCAAGAGAAAGATGATTCCCGTGAAGAAGACCTCTGTGAAGAAAACGGCGCCGCGGAACGTGGCGCAGAAGATTTTGGCGGCGCACCTCGTGGAGGGCGACCCCGTGA
>CAVEDG010000268.1:0-2283 GCA_963614205.1 bacterium
TCGTCCACACGCTCAACGGCTCGGGCGTCGCGCTGCCGCGCCTCGTGGTCGCGCTGCTCGAACAGCATCTGCAGGCCGATGGCTCGGTGCTCATTCCGCCGGCCCTGCGCCCGTACATGGGCGGCATCGAACGCCTCGCTCCCCTTCACTGAAACGCAAAGGACACACCCACATGACGACTCCCGTGATGTTTGCCCAGGCCGCCCAGGCCGCCGCGCCCGCCGCGGCCGCGCCGGCGCCCGCCGCCACCACCGCCACGACCACGCAGCCGGCCGACGCGCCGGCCGGTGCGCCGCCGCCCCAGCAGGGTGGCTTCATGATGCCCGTGATGATGCTGCTGCTCATTGCGCTCTTCTACGTGATGATGATTCGTCCGCAGCAGCGCAAGGAGAAGGAACGCCGCAAGATGATCGACGAGCTGCGCGCGGGCAAGCGCGTGGTCTTCGCCGGTGGCCTGATGGGCAAGATCGTCGAGGCCAAGGAAAAGACGTTCAAGATCGAAATCGCCGGCGACGTGGTGATCGAGGTCGCCCGCGCCGCCGTGCAGACGGTGCTGGAAGACGAAGCCTGATGGGCTATGAACGGGGACGATTCGGGGTGGAATACCAGCCCCACAGGAGCGCGGAGACACACCGTCTCCGCGCCCTTGCGCTCGGAATCGCCCTGCTTGTGCTCGTGGTCTTCACGTGGTATCGCGTGACGCATCGTCGCGCGGCGCCGCCCGAACCCACGGAAACGCCCAGTCTCGCCGTCGCCCCGGCCGCTCCGCGCGAGGTGGCGCGTCCTGCCGCGTCCGCGCCGGCGGCGAAGCGCGCGGCGTCGGCGTCTTCCGCCGTCGCCGCGCCCAAGCCTCCGCCGGCGCCGCGTCTTTCCGAGGCGGCGCGGCGCGCGACGGCGCTCGCGGAGGCCGCCACGGCGCGTTCCGAGAAGGAGCGCGTGCTGCTGCAGCGCTGGGCCGAGGCGGAACGCCAGGGCAACGTGGCGCTCGCGATCGACGCGCTGCGCAAGCTCTACGAACGCCCCACGATGGCCGACGTGCGCGACACGCTCATGCGCCGCCTCGGCGAGCTCAACCTGCGCCATCTCTTCTCGGGGCAGACCACGCCCTGGACGGTGATCGTGAAGGCGAAGCGCGGCGACAGCCGCGACCGCATCGCGCGCGAGCACCGCTCCACGCCCACCGTCGTCGCGCGGCTCAATCCGGACATGAAGTGGGAGCGTCTGCGCCCCGGCGACGCCGTGCGCGTGCTGGACTTCCCCAGCGCCGTGCTCGTGATCGACACGCAGCGCGGCTGCGCCGACCTCTCGCTCAAGAACGGGCAGTTCTTCCGCCGCTACGTGGTGAGCGCGCCGAAGACGACGCCGGCCGGCGTCTATCCCATTTCCCCGGAGGCGGGCGCCACGGTGCACACGCGCTTCAGGGAACTCGGCGTGAAGATGACGGCGGCCGACCGCGCCGAGATCGAGATGTTCCTCGCGCCGGGCTCGCGCATCACCGTCGTCAATCCCTGACGCCATGCCGCATTCGATTCAAGACATGACTTCGCTTTTTACGCTGACCGCGGCGCAGTTGCCGCGGCCGTGGATCTTCGCGCCCGGGCAGCACTGGGCGCTCACGGGCTCCGACACGGCGCTCAAATCCAGACTGTGCGCCTGGGTGGCCGGCGCACTGCCCACGCCGCGCGGCGTGGCGCTTACGCGGGCGGACGGCCTTGAGGACGGCGTGGAGCTCGTCTCCTTCGCCCAGCAGCGCGCGGCCGCGCAGAAGGGTGGCTTCCTGCAGGCGCGCTACCACTCGCTCGTGGACGACGCGGGACCCGGCGACACGGTGGCCGACACGCTTGCCTTCAACCGCGTCTTCGACGTCAACCCCTTCGAGGTCGGTCACCCGCGCACGCGCGAACGCCGCGCCTATGCCGCGGCGCTGCGCCGCGTCACGCGCCTGCTGAATCTCGGCGCACTGCTCGAACGCGACTTCCTCGCGCTTTCCAACGGCGAGACGCGGCGCGTGCTGCTCGCGCGCGCCCTGCTCGCCAATCCGCGTCTGCTCGTGCTCGACGATCCCTGCGCCGGACTCGACCCCGCGCGCCGCGAGCAGTTCAAGGCCATCTGCAACGCGCTCGCCGCACGTGGCGTCTCCCTGCTCCTCTCCGTGCGCCACGCCGACGAACTTCCCTCCTGCATCACGCACACCCTCGACCTCCCCGCTTCCCGCACCAAGCGCCCCGCACCCCGCACCAAGCACCAAGCACCAAGCACCAAGCACTCAGCACCAAGCACCAA
>CAVEDG010000269.1:0-2271 GCA_963614205.1 bacterium
TGCGAGAACTGCCGCATCATTCGCCGCAAGGGCGTGGTGCGCGTGATCTGCACAAACCCGCGCCATAAGCAGCGTCAGGGCTAAGGAAACAAAAGGAAAAGACAACCATGCCGAGATTGATGGGTGTGGATATTCCGGGCAAGAAGCATACGCGGTATGCGCTCCGGTACATCCACGGAATCGGGCCGAAGCGCGCGGATGACGTGCTGGCGGCGTGCAATGTCGAGCCGAGCAAGAAGGCCGACGATCTGACGCAGGACGAGATCCATGCGATCACCACGTACATTCAGGACCACTACCGGGTCGAGGGCGATCTGCGCCGCGAGGTTTCGCAGAACATCCGCCGTCTGATCTCGATCGGGTCCTATCGCGGGCTTCGCCACAAGCGCGGTCTGCCGGTTCGCGGTCAGCGCACGAAGACGAACGCGAAGACGCGCAAGGGCAATCGCAAGGCTTCGGCCTCGGCGATCCGCGCTGCGGCTCCGGCGGCGAAGAAGTAAGCCCGTTGCCAGCAAAGGAATTTAGACAATGAGCGAAGAAAAAGTCAAGCAGGAAGCGACCGAGGCTGCGGCTCCGGCTGCTGAGGGCGCGGCCGCACCGGCCGCCGCCGCCGAAGGGGAGGCCGCCGCTTCGAAGAAGCGTCCCGGCAAGTCCATTCCGGCCGGCATCGCCTTCATCCGTTCCACGTTCAACAACACGCAGGTGTCGATCGCCGACGCCCGCGGTGGCGTGATTGCCTGGAGCTCGGCCGGCAAGGCCGGATTCAAGGGCAGCCGCAAGTGCACGGCGTTCGCCGCGACGATGGTCGCGCAGGATGCCGCCCGCACGGCGTATGCCAAGGGCATGCACGAGTGCGAAGTCCGCATGCAGGGCGCGGGCGCGGGTCGTGAATCGGCCGTGCGCGCGATTCAGGCCGCGGGCATTCGCGTCACGATGATCACCGACTGCACGCCGGTTCCGCACAACGGCTGCCGTCCGCGTAAGCGCAGGAGAGTCTAATCATGGGTCGTTATACAGGTCCCGTTTGTCGTCAGTGCCGCCGCGAAGGGCAGAAGCTCTTCCTCAAGGGCGAGCGCTGCTATCGCGCCAAGTGCCCGATCGATCAGGGCACGGGCATTCCCGGCATGCACGTGGCGCGCCGCGCCCGCAAGATGTCCGAATACGGCGAGCAGCTGCGCCAGAAGCAGTCGCTCCGCCGCCAGTACGGCATGGGCGAGCTGCAGTTCCACCGTTTCTTCAAGGAAGCGCTGCGCCGCAAGGGCGTGACGGGCGAAGTGCTGCTCCAGCTGCTCGAACTGCGCCTGGACAACGTGGTGTACCGCCTCGGCTTCGCGCCGAGCCGCCGCGCCGCGCGCCAGTACGTGCTGCATGGCCATATCACGGTGAACGGCCGCAAGGCCGCCGTGCCGTCGATGGTGCTCACCCAGGGCGACGTCGTGGCCGTGAAGGACAAGGCGAAGTCCCGTGATTTCGCGACGAAGGCGCTCGACGCCGCCACGAAGGCGCAGATGCCCGCGTGGATCAGCCTTGACCGCGCCGCGTTCAAGGGCGAGATCGTCGAAATCCCGACCCGCGAGCAGATCGCGCCGATCGTCGATGAACAGGCGATCGTCGAACTGTACTCGCGTTAATGGAAACGGGCGTTCGCCCGTCAGTCGTTTTCACCCACCTCAAGGGAGGTTTTAATGCCAATCCGTTTGAGTCGTTTTGAAATGCCGGAGCGCGTCCAGCGGGACGACGGCACCGCAACGGGCACCTACGCCCGTTTCGTGGCCGAGCCGTTTGAAATCGGCTATGCCCGCACGATCGGAAATTCGCTTCGCCGCGTGCTGCTCTCGTCCATCGAGGGCTGTGCGATCTCCTCGGTCAAGATCGAGGGCGTGGCGCACGAATTCTCGACCATCCCGGGCGTTGCCGAGGACGTGACGGACATCATCCTCAACCTGAAGCGCGTGCTGCTCAAGTCGTTCACGCGCGACAATCCCCGCCTTCACCTGCGCAAGGAAGGGCCCTGCACGGTCTACGCCGGCGACTTCGCCGCGGAGAATTCCGTGGACGTGCTCAACCCGCGCCAGGAGATCGCGACGCTCGAAGAGGGCGCCGTGCTCGACATGGAGTGCGAGACCCGCATCGGCCGCGGCTTCTGCCTCGCCGAGGGCAACAAGACGCCGGACCAGGAGATCGGCCGCATTGCGATCGATTCGATCTTCTCGCCCGTCACGCGCGTGAACTTCCTCGTGGAGAACACCCGCGTCGGCCAGCGCACGGACT
>CAVEDG010000270.1:0-2237 GCA_963614205.1 bacterium
GCTCGTTCACTCGAACCACTCGGGGCCGACCACGCGGCCGCAGAGGTAGAACTTCATGTCGTTGTACCACAGCACGCCCTTGCCGTCCACAAGGCAGTAGCTCGTGTAGAACGAATTGCCGTTCTTGCGCGGCGCGAAGAGCTTCGGCGCGGCGAACTTCACCGGCTGCTCGCCCGCGGGGTCGAAGCGCCCCGCGATGAGGTAGAGCGGCCCGCGACGCTGGTAGGCGTTGCGCGTGGGTTCGTTGAAGTCGAACGTCTGGTGCACGAGCGCGAAGTACGTGCCGCTCGCGGCCTCGGGGCCCTTCCAGTCGTACATCGGGCAGGGCGAGCGCGGGTGCAGGAACGGCTTCCCCTCCGCGTCGCGCAGGATCTGCGGCGCGCTCCACGACCGCCCGCCGTCGCGGCTCTGCGACCACACGGGCGAACCGAGCGACGAACGCATCAGCGCGAAGAGGCGCCCGTCCGGCAGCTTCACGAGCGACGCCTCCTCCAGCGCCGGCTCGCTCGCCTGAAAGCCGCCCGCCTTCTCGAGGTCGCGCGCCGAGAGCGCGGACGTGTTCGTGGAAAGATACGTGAGGCGGATGTCCTGCACGTTCGGGTTCGCGTCGATGTTGTCGAATTCCCAGAACTCGATCTTGCAGCCCCACTTCGCGTCGTACGGCGCCTTGCCGTGACGCGAGCAGCCCACGAAGTAGCGGCCGTCGCGGCCCAGGCGCAGCGGCCGCTGCCAGTTGCACCAGAACGGCGGCACGTGGTCGTCGGCGTCGTCGGCGTCCATGCGCTGGCGGAACGGCACGAGCTTCGGCGCGCTCCACGTCGTGCCGTCGTCGTCCGAATACGCGCCGAACATGAGGCCGCAGTGCGGGCCGCGGCTCGTCGTCTGCTGGTTCCAGAGGCAGTAGAGGCGGCCGCTCTTCGCGAGCATCGGCTGCTGCCAGCTCGCGAGCAGCGCGGGCGTGCGACGGTTGGGGGAGCCGGCGAGAATCACGGGCGGCGTCCACGTGAGGCCCTTGTCCACGCTGCGCGAGAAGGCGACGTGCTGGTCGCAGAACGCCTCCTTCGAGGCCTGCGTCCAGAAGGCGTAGAGGAAGCCGTTGGACGGATTCGAGATCACCTGGAAGTGATCGTTGTAGGTGTCGCCCATCTTTCCCGGATCGCGCTTCTTCCAGTCGCGCGGCTGTTTCGGCACGTAGACCACGTAGTCGGGCTTGTTGACGAGAATGTCGCGCGGCGCCTCGGTCTCGCTCGGCGTGCCCTTCACGGCGGCGAGAATGCGCGCCTCCTTCTCCGCGGTGGTTTCCGCCGCGTTCACGGCCAGCGCACCGGCGAGGCCCAAAACGAGAATCAGATTCAGATGCTTCATGCGTGTCTTTCCTTGTGGAGGTCAGTATACCACATTTCCGTCACTTGAGCGGCAGCGCCACGCGAAGGCCGAAGAATTTGTCCTGCCGCGTGTCGAGCTTATAGTCGCGGCTTGCCGGACGCTGGAAGCTCGCATCGTCGTTCCAGTTGCCGCCGCGCACGATGCGCTGCCCCGTCGTGCCCACCAGGGCCTTGCTCGGATCGGTCGGATCGATGTTCACCGCGCCGCCCAGCGTCGAGACGTCATCCGTTCCCCAGTCGAGACAGAACTCGCACACGTTTCCGATCATGTCGTAGAGCCCCCAGGGGTTGGGCAGATACGAGCCCACCACCGCCGTTCCGTTCGTCGGGCCCACGGTATTGCTTGGGACCACGTACTTCGCCGACCCGTTCGCATTCGTGACCATGCAGACCCAGCCGTCGTTGTAATACCAGCGCGCAAGGCGATTCAGATTCTCGCCCGACTTCGCGTCTTTCAGAATGGACGAGCCGTCGTAGAGGCTGCCGGATCCCACGCCCGCGCGGCAGGCGAACTCCCACTGCGCCTCGGAGGGCAGGTCGAAGCCAAGCCCCGTCTTCGCGCGGAGCAGTCCCAAAAAGGACTTGGGATTCGGATCGTTCGGCCAGTTGTACTGCGAACCGCCGTACGTCGTCGTGTTGCCGGCGGCATTGCGGATTTCGTTGTAGCTCACGTTCTCCACGGGCCGATGCGCACGCGGGAAGCCGGAGAAGACCGAAGGCAGCGTACGCGCCGTCTGGATGTGGCTCCACTGATCCTGCGTGACCTCGAAAATGCCGAGGTAGTAGTTGTTCGTAAGCGTGACGAGATGCGGAATCTCTCGCGTGGCATTACGCAACGGCTCCGTCAAGGCG
>CAVEDG010000271.1:0-2226 GCA_963614205.1 bacterium
CGCAGCGTCTTGCCCGCGTCGAAGAGCGCGGCCACGCCCGTGAGCGCGCACTGCGTCATCGCGCCCGCGTAGGCGAAGTCGCTGCCGACCTTCGGGCCGCCCTTGATCGCGGCGAGAAACTCCGCGTAGGGCGAGGCGCCGGGCACGCGCGCGTACTTCTTCGCGGGGCAGCCGCCGTCGGCGCGCAGCTTCTCCAGCGTGACGTCCGGCAGCAGGCGCAGGTAGTTCGCGCCGTGGTGGCCGTATTCGATCACGCCCTTCGTGCCGTACACGAACGCGCCGTTGCACATGCCGTCGCGGCGGTCGCGCGCGTCCTTGCTGTTGTACGGCGGGAAGTACTTCATGTCGTCGCGGTAGTTGGTCGGCACGGGCACCGAGTTGCACGCCTTGCCGTCGAACCACACGAGTTTGAACGGCTTGCCGGCGCGCGTGACGTATTCGAACGTCGTCTTCACGCCGCGCGGGAACGTGACGCCGTGCACGGCGGGATCCCAGTCGCCCACGATCTCGGCCTTCACCGTCTTCGGCATGCCCAGGCCGAGCGTCCAGAAGAGCGGATCCATCAGGTGGCAGCTCCAGTCGCCGAGCGTGTTCGTGCCGTACATCGTCCAAAAACGCCACGAGCCCGGCAGGTACTTCGGGTAGTAGGGCCGGTGCGGCACGGGCCCCTGCCACTGCTCCCAGTCGAGCTCCTTCGGAACGTCCCACTTCTTCTTGAGCTCGCCGAGCTGGTCCATGAACGAGTAGACGGCGGGACACCAGATGTGCGCCTCGGTGACGTCGCCGATGAGCCCGGCCTCGACCCATTCGCGGAAGTCGCGGATCGTGTCGTAGGCGTGGCCCTGGTTCATCGCCTGCGTGACGAGGTTCGGCCGCGCCCTGGCGGCGTCGAGCATGTCGTCCATCTCGTGGTAGCACTGCGCGAGCGGCTTTTCGCACTGCACGTGCTTGCCGCGCTTGAGGCACTCCACGGCCATCGTCGCGTGCCAGTGGTCGGGCACGCCGATCATCACGGCGTCGATCTGCTTGTCGAGTTTGTCGAGCATCTCGCGGTAGCGCTTGAAGAACGGCGCGTCGGCATGCTTCTTGCGCTGGCCGCCGCAGCGGCGCTCGTCCACGTCGCAGAGGCCGATGATGCGCGCGCCCGCGCCCGCGAGGCCGTCGATGTCGGCGCCCGCGCGGCCGCCCGCGCCGATCGCCGCCACGCACACCGTCTCGCTCGGCGGCGTCGCGCCGCTGCCCGCGATGAGGTTGCGCGGCAGCACGTTGAACAGGGCGACTCCGCCCGCCGCCTTCAGAAAATCACGTCTTTTCATGGTCTTCGTTCCTTGATGTCTTCTGGGTTGTCAAATGACGGAGAGCAAGTATACCACACATTGATGCGCAAAGCCTCACTTTTTTCGTCACCACCCGCATCGCGATACGCAATCTATGTTCATGAACCGCTGCGTGGCATCCCCAAAATATGGTAAACTATTTGCTTTGCACAATGCCCTGCGCCCCCGATGGGGAACGCATCGCGAAACGGATTTCAGCAAGAAGGACAACCATGTCGATGACGAGAAACCTGATGAAGACGATGCTGGCGGCCGCCTGCGCCGCGTGCGCGTTCGTGGCCGCCGCGGAAGACGCGCCGTCCATTGAGCACGCGCTGGGCCTGACGCCGCCCGCCAACGCCGCCAACGTGGCGCGCAAGGTCGCGAACATGATGCCGGCCTACCACGTCACGCAGCAGCGGCTCAACGCCGACGTGTCGCAGCGCGCGTGGACGAACCTCGTGACGATGTACGACTTCAACCACGCCGTGTTCCTGCAGGAGGACCTCGACCGCTTCGCGTCCATGAAGACCAACATCGGCGACGCGCTGCGCAAGGGCGACGTGTCGTTCGCCTACGACGTGCACCGCACGTTCGTGCGCCGCCTCGACGAGTGCGTGGCGTTCGTGACGAACTACCTCGAGACGGCCGAGATCGACTTCGGCGTGGACGAATCCTACCTCTACGACCGCAAGGACGCGCCGTGGCCGGCGGACGCGGCCGCGCGCAACGACATCTGGCGCCGCCGCATCAAGAACGAGCTGCTCGCGCAGATGCTGAGCCGCGAACTCGACGACGAGAAGCCCGCCGCGAAGAAGAAGACCGACGACAGGAAGTCCGCCGCGCCGGCCACGAACGCGGTGGCGTCCGCCGAGGCCGCGACCACCAACGCCGTCGCCGAGGCGGAGAA
>CAVEDG010000272.1:0-2214 GCA_963614205.1 bacterium
CTTGTGCGCGGTTTGTTGGGTAGAAAGTCTACCAAAACCGCACCGCGCCGTCAAATTGAAAAAATGCAGCGGCCGTGCCGCTCCGTCTTGACGAACGCAAGGCGATTCGGTAGACTATTACCTCGTTTTTCTTCAGGACAACAGGTTTACGAAAAGGACAACATCGGTGAACGTGATACAACCGCTGATTGATCTGCAGGACGTGGATGGCATGATCCGCGAACTGGAGATGGAAGAGAAGGACATTCCGCGCCGCAGGGCCCAGGAGACGGCGCGCCTCGCGGGCGTGAATGCGTCCCTTGAAATCGCCCTGAACCAGTTGACCGCGCTGCAGAAGCGCATTGCCGACGAACGCGCCGAGGCGGCCGATCTGCGCGACAAGGCGCAGCAGGCGCGCATCGCCCAGGCCACGATCAGTTCCAATCGCGAACTGCAGCAGTCCTACGTGCAGGTGGACGGCCTCGAACACGACGCCGACGCCGCCGAGGCGCGCGCGCTCGCGCTGGAGACGGACGAGCTCGCGCATCTGCAGAAGCGCGTGATCGACGCGCAGGCGCGCGTGGACGAGGAGAAGGGCGGCGTGGACGTCAACGTGGGCGAACTCGACGAGCGTCTTGCGGGCGTGAAGGCGCGTCTGGCTGACCTGCGGGTCGAGCGCACGGAGAAGGCGAACGCCGTGAAGGCGATCGATCCCGGCTTCCTGCTCTACTACGAGCGCCTGAGCACGAAGCGCTGGCCCGTGGTGGTGCAGCTCACGCACGACGGCGTGTGCGACGGCTGCCACATGAAGCAGCCGCCGTTCGTGGCCCAGCTCGTGCAGCACAACGCGGCGGCCGCGGCGAAGGGCCAGAAGCAGCAGCGCGCGGCGTGCACGATGTGCGGCCGCCTGCTGTACGGCGATCTTTGAGTTTCAATTTCTTCGGTGGCCCTGTGCGTGACCGATCGCGCCCGAAAGGGTGAGGAAAGTCCGGACTCCACAGGGCAGGGGACTCGGTTGTCAAGGCCGGGAGCGCGGCGGCAAGCGCCGCGGATGGAAAGCGTCACAGAGAACAGACCGCCCGTCCACGCCTCGCGCGTGGGCGGGTCAGGGTGAAAGGGCGGTGTAAGAGACCACCGGGGCTGCGCGAAAGCGCACCTGCACGACAAGCCCTCCCCGGAGCAAGATCAAATAGGGAACCGACGGGCGGCCCGTCCGGTTCGCGAAAGGCCTCCCGCCGCAGGGTTTTCGCCCTGCGGCCTGGCGGATCGCGATTCAGGTTCCGGGTTGATTGCTCAGATGAATGATCGGACCCGCAAGGGGAACAGAATCCGGCTTATTCGCCGCAGGGCCACCGAAGGAATCTTTCTTGAGTTGGTAGTTGAGAGGATGGTGCTGAGATGGCGAGAGTGATTGCGATTGACGGCCCGAGCGGTTCGGGCAAGAGTTCCACGGCGAAGCGCGTGGGCAAGGCGCTGGGTTTTCTGCACGTCGATTCCGGCGCGCTCTACCGCATCATGACGTGGCAGTGCCTTGCGCGCGGCGTCGACACGAGCGACCCCGCGGCCGTGGCCGCGTGCGCGGAGTCGGTGGAGATCGAGTGCCGCCCCGAGAACGGCGCGCTTGCGTTCTACGTGAATGGCGAGGCGCCAGGCGCGCGCATCCGCACGCCGGAGATCAACGCCCACGCTTCGCCCGTCGCGACGGTGAAGGCCGTGCGCGACCGCATCACCGCGCTGCTGCGCGGCATGACGCGCCATGGCGACCTTGTGGTGGAAGGGCGCGACATCACCACCGTCGTCTTTCCCGATTCGCCCGCGCGGTTCTACCTTACGGCGTCCGCCGAGGCGCGAGCCCGTCGCCGCCAGCTCGAAGAAGTCGCCACGGGCGTGGCGAACCAGAGCGCCGAGGCCGTGAAGGCCTCCCTGCTCGCGCGCGACGCGATCGACTCCACGCGCGCCTACGCGCCGCTGCGCAAGGCGGACGGTGCGCTTGAAATCGACTCCACGCAGCTCACGCTCGACGAGGTCGTGAAGACCGTGCTCGATGCGCTTCCTGCGGACTGGCGCGTGCGTTAATGACGGTCGACCTCGGGCAGCGTGATGATGCGCCGGCGGCAGGTGGCTGAAATCGTGATGGCGGCGGCGGCGGCGGCAAGCCCCGCGCCGAAGCCTGCGAGCAGCGCGCGACCGCTGCGCGCGGGATGCGCGGCAAGCGTGAGCGGCACGGAGCAGGAG
>CAVEDG010000273.1:0-2200 GCA_963614205.1 bacterium
AGCGAAGGATTCCGACCATGAAATGCCCGAAGTGCGGAAACGACGACGACAAGGTGCTCGATTCGAGGGCCTCGCGCGAAGGCGCCGTGATGCGGCGCCGGCGCGAGTGCCTGAAGTGCGGGCACCGGTTCACGACGCACGAGGAAGTCGACCGCGACGAGCTGTTCGTGGTCAAGCGCGACGGGCGGCGCGAGGCGTTCCAGCGCGAGAAGCTCGAGAAGTCCGTGCGCATCGCGTGCCAGAAACGGCCGATCCCCGAGACAAAGGTGCAGGATCTCATCGGCGGCGTGGTTTCGGCGCTGGAGGGCGAGGAGGTAACCTCCGACTTCATCGGGCAGTGCGTGATGGCGCGTCTGCACGAGCTCGACGAAGTGGCGTACATTCGCTTCGCCTCGGTCTATCGGCGCTTCACGGACGTGAATCAGTTCCTGAGCGCCATCACGGAAATGGTGAAGAAGTAGGGTGACGATGAAGAGACGAAACGGAAGGGCGCGACGCTTCGCGCTGCTGCTGGCCGCCGCGTGCGGTCTTGGCGCATGGTGCGCGCGGGCGGAGCTGCCGCCCTGCTACGTGGGCGCGGGCGGCGGACTGCTGCTGCCGGGCAATGGCAATTCCCTCTCGCGCGCGGCCGACGTGGCGCTGCGCGCGGGCGTCTACGCCACCGACTTCCTCGCGTGGGAGGTGGAGGGCGCGTGCGCGCCCAACGTCTCCGCGCGCGGCGGGCGCGAGGCGCTCACGGGCGTCTCCGCGCGCGGGCTCTATCACTTCGCCGGCTTCGAGGCCTTCGACAAGCTGTTCGGCTGCGAACGCTTCGATCCCTTCATGACCCTGGGCGCGGGCACGCGCTTCGGCGCGCGGCACGCCTTCGCCGACGGCTCCCACCGCACGGCCACCGGGCCGGAGTTCGGCCTCGGCGCCTTCTACCATCTCACGGAAAACCTGGATCTGCGCGTGGACGCCACGGCGCTCGTGGCGTGCGATTCGCCGTGCGGAATGCTCTACGCGGTCGGCGTGGGCCTGCAGTGGAACTTCGGAGGCTTCGGCGAATGAAAACCCTTGAGCGCTACGTGTTCGGCGCGTTTCTCTCGTCCTTCTTCCTCGCGTTTCTCGTGCTCTCCTTCGTGCTCACGATCGGCCTGATGGTGCAGATCGTGCGCTACATGCTGCAGGGCATCCCCGTGGACCTCGTGGGGCGCTTCGCGTTCGTGAGCTTCCCGGAGACGCTGCAGTGGACGATTCCGCTTGCGCTGCTCGTGTCGTCCGTGCTCGTGTTCTCGCGCCTTTCGGCGGACAGCGAGATCGCGGCAATGCGCGCGTGCGGCGTGAATCTGCTCAGCGTGATGCGCTGGCCGCTCTTCTTCGCGCTTTTCTGCTCGTTGCTCGGCGTGTTCGTGAACAACGAGATCGTGCCGCGCGGGCACCAGGTGCGGCGCGACCTTGCGCGGCGCATTTCCGTGGGCGCGGGTCTTGAGCTGCTCGAACCCGGCCGCGTGATCGACGACTTCCCGAAGGTGAAGATCTACTTCGAGTCGAAGGAGGGCAACTGGCTGCACGACCTCATCGTGCTCGACTTCTCGAACCCGCGCCTCGACCGCATGATCACGGCCTCCAAGGCGCTCGTGACGAGCGAGGGGCGCGACATCGTGCTCGACCTGCACGGCATGACCGTGGATCCCGTGGACGAGGCGAACCCGGGCATGGCGCGCGCCGCGCGCTTCCAGCACCGCGTGAAGGACGCGCTCAAGGACCGCACCTACCGCCGGCGCGAGAAGGACTTCCGCTTCTTCGAGCTGCTGGCCGGCATCAGGGAGGCCCGCGCCGACGTGAAGAACCCCGAGGCCGCGGCCGCGCGCAAGGCCGCCGAGCGCAGGGCGCGCGCGCAGAAGAAGGACGCGGTCGAAAAGCCGGCGGCGACCGCGCCGGCTTCGGTCGAGAAGGAACTCAAGCTCGTGAAGAAGACGCTGCGGCAGAATCTCAGCAACATCCGCACGGAGTTCCAGAAGCGCCTCGTGTTCGCGTTCGCCTCGATCTGCTTCGTGCTCGTGGGCGTGCCGCTCGGCATCCGGGCGCAGCGGCGCGAATCCTCCATCGGCATCGCGATCGCGCTCGTCACGGCGCTGGGCTACTACCTCGTGGTCATCCTCATGACGAGCCTCGAGAAGAACTACGCCGTGCGCCCGGACGTGCTGATCTGGCTGCC
>CAVEDG010000274.1:0-2197 GCA_963614205.1 bacterium
GAAGTCGCGGAAGACGAGCTCGTCGGTCGGCGACTGCGCCGCGACGAAGAGCGCGACGAGATCCGTCACCGCCGGGTCGAACTTCGTGTCGAACGAGACTTCGCAGCGCTTCCACGGCGTCAACGCGTCCGGCGACGGCTGCTCCAGCACGATGATGGACTTCGTGTCGCTGCGCTCGTTCGAGTAGAACCGCACGTTCAGCTTCGTCGCCGTCTCGCTCCGCGCGCGCACGTCGAACGAGAACGTCCAGCGCCCGTTTCCGTACGCAAGAACGTCGTCCGTCACGATGGCCTGAAGGCCGGCGTTGCGCTCGCACTGCACGAGCCGGTAGAGCGGGCGCCCCTTCTCGTCGCGGCCCGTCGCCTCGAGCTTCGTGCTCCAGGAGGGCGCGCGCTGCCAGAGGCTCCGCGCCTTCGTCGGCGCCTCCGCGACGAGGTTCGCCCCGGGCGCGACGGCGCGCTTCGGCCGCGCCGGCGCCTTCCACGAGACGACGTGGCGGTCGGGCGCGAGCGCGACCGTCTGCGGCGCGTCGTTCGTCGCGTAGGTCACGCGCAGATTCGCCGGATTGTCGAACGCCGCCGCCGGGAACGTCGCGCGCGCGCCGTCGATCCAGAGGTTCGTGAAGGCGAAGGCGTAGTTGTCCGTGTAGAGCCATTTCGTCTCGTCGTTGCGCGAGAAGAACGCCGTACCGTCCTTCTTGCCGATCGCGCGCCAGCTGCTCTTCCCCGTCGAGCCGGGCACGGAGCAGTTCTCGAACGCGAACGTCTTGGGCAGCGTGCCCATGTTGCGCCCGACGAAGAAATGCGAGAAGAGCGTGCAGTCGATGCCGGAGAGGTCGCGGAAGAGGAACTCGTTGCCCTGGTGCCGAAGGTCCTGCGGACCGGGCTCACGCCGCGCCGCACCGGCGTTCATCTCGCTCCACTTGTTGCTGCGGTTCAGCGTGCCGTTGTAGAAGTTGTTGATGAGGCCGTCGTCCGCGCGGAACACGTCGATGCGCTCCATCACAACGCGCGCATTGGTGCTCTGCGGGAAGATCGCGGCGCACGACGTGCCGATCGCGATGTCGCGGTAGGTCGCCCCGTTCACGCCGCTCACCACAAGCGCGTTGTCGCCCACGTAGAGCCAGCAGTTCTCCGCGACGAGGCCGCTGCCGCCGTTCGTGAAACCGTCCGAGCACATCATCGACGCGAGCAGCTTCAGGTTCTCAAAGCGCGTGTTCTTCGCCCAGCAGACGATGTTGAACGTGCGCGCGTCGATCACCTTGAAGCCGCTGAGCGTGACGTCGGGCGCCTTGACGGTGATCACGCCGCGCGCGGTGTTCTTCGTCTGGTCGTAGCGGAAGATGTCGCTCAGCGGGTCGAGCACCATGCCGCGGCCGTGCATCTTCAGTCCCTTCGTCTGGATCTTCAGGCGCGCGTTGAGCACGGCGCCGGGCGCGAGGTAGACCTCCTTCACGTCGTTCGGAAGCGCGAGCACGCCGTCACGCCCGGGCGCGTCGACCCAGCCCTCGACGAACAGGACGCCGGGCGCGCCCTTCTGCGGAATCGCCTCCGGCTTCTCCGGCGCGTCCGCGAAGACCGAGAGAATCGTCTTGTCGGAGTCGTTGAGCTGGATGCCGAAATAGGCCGGTCTGTCGAGCCAGACGGAGAGCACGCCGTCCTTGAACGCGCTCTTCAGCCGGCGCCGCGCAGGGAACACCTTGTAGCACGAGACGTCGCGCGTGCAGCGCACGTCCACGCGCACGGGCGCGCCGTCGAACGCGAACTCGCAGAAGCGGCGATTCACGTCGCCACCGTGCGTGCGCGGGTCGAGGCTCGACTTCTCGCAGTGGTTGTAGACGACGAGCGGGCGCTTCACGCCCTTCTGCTCGACCGTGACCTCGTATTCCGCATCGCGCTCGATCGCGCTCGGATACTCGGGATAGACAACGAAACTGGCACACGCAGTCATCCCGCACATACCAGCCGCCAACAACAAGAATGTTCGAATGTTCATGCCGTTAGTTTAGCACAAACGGCAAACCTGCACAATTCGCAATTCACTTTTCGCACACCCCTCTTGCGGGGTGTAAACAAAATTTGTGAGATGGGCGAGGCAAATCAAACGCGACGGTAAGCGCGGCCTCGCCGGTGGCGGGCATGAGCACGGTGAACATGACCTGCGAGCAGCCCTTGTTCTCTCCGTCCCACGTGTTCGG
>CAVEDG010000275.1:0-2165 GCA_963614205.1 bacterium
GCACGGCGGCGACGCGAACGGACACAAGCGCCCGGCGGGGCGCAGGCGTGGCAAGCCGGCAGGGCAGATATTCGGCCGTCCAGCCGCGATGGCCGTTTCCCTCCACGCAGACCTCCACCGTCTGCCCGACGAACGCGCGGGCGAAGGCGGTGCGCGCCGCGGCGCCGAGCACTTCGAGCGCATGGGCGCGGGCGCGGCGAAGCGCGCGCGGCACCGCATCCGGGAAGGTGGCGGCGGGCGTTCCGGGACGCTCCGAATAGGGGAACACGTGCAGATTCACAAACGGAAACCGTGCCAGGAATGCATGGGTGTCCGCATCGTCGGCCTCCGTTTCGCCCGGAAAGCCCGCGATGAGGTCGGCGCCGAGCGCCAGACGCGGACCGAGGAGATGAACGGCGCGCGTACAGAACGCGGCGGCGGCTTCCGCCGTGTAGGGACGGTTCATGTGCGCGAGCACGCGCTCCGCGCCCGACTGCAGCGACAAATGCAGGAACCGGCAGATGTTCGCGCGCGCGGCGAAGACGTCGAGCACGTCCGCGCCGCAGAGTCCGGGCTCGAGGGACCCGACGCGGATGCGATGGGGCGCCGGACCTTCAAGACGCGCCAGGGCGTCAAGCAGATCGGCGAGGTTGCGCCCCGCCTCGTGGTAGAGGGCGAGGTTGCAGCCCGTAACGACGATCTCCCGATACCCGGCGGCCAGAAAGGCGCGGGCGCGGTCGAGCGCCTGCGCGAAGGGAACGGAAACGGCGCACCCGCGGAAACGCGGCACGATGCAGAACGCGCACGCGCCATTGCAGCCGTCCTGCACCTTGAGGAAGGCGCGGGAGTAGTTGGGAGTTTTGATAGTTGGCAGTTGATAGTTGATAGTTGGGAGTTGGGAGTTGGGAGTTGGGAGAAGGGAGAAGGGAGAAGGGGGAGAGAGCAGTTCGGTGGGGAGCGGTTCGGCGTTGGGGAGGCAGCCGAGGGGAATGATGCGCGCGGAGGGGAAGCGCGCCCGGAGATGCGCGAGCGCCTTTGCGCTGTCGCGTTCGGCGCGCGCGGTGACGGAGCAGCCCCGCACCAGCACGAGGTCGGGAGCCGCCGCAGCCGCGCCCGACACGACGACATGCCCTGCGGCCTGAAGGCGGTCGGCGAGGTCGCGCGTCTCGGCGTGGTTCAGACGGCAGCCGAACGTCTGAAGGGCAATGCGCATTCGATCAGAGATGCTCCAGCACGTCGGCCACGCGGGCGGCGGCGTCGGGCACGGCGAAGGTCTTCATCGCCTGCGCCTTCTTCGCGAGCTCGCTCGGATGCTCGGCGCGGAAGACGACGTAGTTCGCAAGCGTGCGCGGCACGAGAGAAGCCTGCGCGCCTTCGTCCGCCGCGCCTTTCTTCACGAGCGCCTGCGCGTTGAAGTGCTGGTGGTTGCGCAGCGCGCTCGGCAGCGGGATGAGGAACGCGGGCTTGCCCAGGCGGGCGAGCTCGAAGATCGTGGAGGCGCCCGCGCGGCAGATCACGAGATCCGCCGAGGCGTAGGCGCGCCCCATCTCGTTTTCGAACGCCCGCACGCGCGCGGGGATGCCGGCCGCTTCGTAGGCCGCCTTCACGGCCGCCTCGTCCGCCGCGCCCGTCTGGTGGATGACGAAGAACGGCCGCGGAAAGTTCGCCTTCTCGAGGTCGGCCTTCGCGAGCGCGAACGCCGCGCTCGTGAGTTCGTTGACGCGATGCGCGCCCTGGCTGCCGCCCGTCACGAACACGCAGAAGGCGCCTTCGGGCACGTCGTCGAGGCGCGTCTGCCCCGCGACCTCGGCGCGGATCGGCAGCCCCGTGAGCACCGTTTTGTGCCCGCGCAGATGCTCCGCCGTCTCCTCGAACGAAATCGCGACCGTCTTCGCGAAGCGCGCGAGGAACTCCACGGCGCGCCCCGGCACGGTGTTCGCCTCGTGCAGCAGCACGGGCACGGCATGGGCGCGCGCGGCGAGCACGGGCGGCAGGCTCGCGTAGGACCCCATCGCCAGCAGCGCATCCGGCGCGAAGCGCTTCATCTCGCGGCGGCAGCGCAGCAGGGAGATCAGGTTGGCGAACACGTGGCGCGGCCTCAGCGGACGCGCCCCCGTGGAGAACACCTCGCCGTCCCACGCCTTCATCACCGAACTCTCGATCGCGCGGCCGGACGCCCAGACCAC
>CAVEDG010000276.1:0-2165 GCA_963614205.1 bacterium
GGCCGACCTTGCCGCACCCGACGATCCCTTTGCGGACAAGGCCTTTCACCTTGCCCTCGTCGGGGAACCCGCGTGATCGTCAGTCGGCGCCCTAGAGGTCGGCGATCCAGTTGAGCAGATAAAGGAACAGCACCGTGGCGAAGGCCAGGGCGATCTCGACCCGCGTCTTTGTCTCGCGATTCATCATATTCGGCAGTCCGTTCATCTTGACATCCCCTTCCAGTCTGGTTTGGGTTGACGCCAAATAGTATCGCGTATTTTCGTTTTGGCTCTATGCGGATTCCGTTAAAGTTCGGTTAGAACCGACGCCGCGACGCCGCAGCCGGGCAAGGCGCTTCTCCTGGGCGCGGCGCTTGACCCGGATCATCTCCTCGAGGGCGAGCACGTAGGCGTCTTCGGCGTCGAGGGGCACGCGGGGCGGCGCCCGGCGCGACGCCTTCCACCAGCGGCGAGGCGCGAGACCGCGGCGCGGCAGGACATGCCCGAGGATGTCCAGCACGAAAAAGCAGGCCACGTACCAGAGCAGGCAGGTAAAGCCGGACCAGGGCGTGACAATGAAGTTCGAAAAGGGAAGATGCGCCACCGTTTCCGACACCCAGGTCATGCTCCACGTGCACGTGGCCGACACGATGTTCAGCAGCGCCGCGAGCGGCAGGCAGACGAAGCTCGCCGCGAGGCCGCCCGCGCCGAAGCGCACCGTCCATTTTGCACAGCGCAGCACCGCGAAGTTCGCGAGCAGGCCGCCGGGCGTGAAGCGGCCGAAGGCGTACGCCGTGAGCGGCACGCCCGCGAGCCAGGCCGCGAAGGAGACGCCCAGCTCGGCGGCGTAGCGCCGCGCGCGGCTCTTCTCCTCGAACCAGGGCTCGAAGTGCTGCACCCACTGCAGCCAGAAGACGATGCCGAACATGACCGCGAACGAGAGCGCGCAGCCCAGGTCGAAGAGATTTTCCGGAGAGAGGCCGTAGACGGCGAACGCCGTGACGGACCAGGAGGCGAGCATGTCCGGCCGACGGTTGAACGTGGGCGCGGCGAGCAGGAACGTGGCCATCGTCGCCGCGCGGATCGCGCTGGGGCGCGCGCCCGTGAGAATCACGTACGCCCACATGAGCGGAATGCACACGAGCCCGCGCAGACGCGGCGGCGCACCGAGGCGCGTGAGGGACTCCTTCAGCAGCCAGGCGATCACCATCACGTGCAGCCCCGAAATCGCAAACACGTGGATCGTGCCTGCGTCCGCGAACGTCTGCTTGCGTTCCGGCGAGAGGTCGCTGCGCCGGCCAAGCAGAATCGCGCGGTTGAGCCCCACGAGCTCCGCGTTCCAGTCAAGCCCCAGCTCCACGCGGCGCGCGAGCGCTTCGCCGAGCGCCGACCAGTTCGCGCGCGCGACGTCGAGCAGGTTCGTCTCGGGACAGCGCACGGCGGCCGTCTCGGGCACCCAGAACGTGCGGCGGCCGTAGCGGCGCGCGGGATCGTCCTTCTGCGAGATCCAGCCGTTCATCAGCCAGGTCTCGCCCGGCTGCGGCACGGCGCCGCCCGGCGGCACGCTCACCACGACCTTGAGCGGGATGGGGCCGATGTGGGAGAGGAAGTCGTGCCGCACGGGGTGGCCGGGCGACTTCTTCTTCTTGCTCGGCAGACTGCGCACGTCGCCTTCCACGGGAAGTCGCAGGGCGCTGCGCGGGCCGTGGAGGCCGGCGTTCTCGTCGAGCACCGCGCGCAGGGTCGCGTCCGTGCGCAGGGCAAGCACGAGACCGAGGGCGAAGACCAGGGGGAAGGCCAGGCGGCGCGCGCCCCAGAGTCCGTAGGCGGCGAGCGCACCCACGAGGCCGGCAAGGGCAAGCCCCGGCCAGATTACCGAGAGGCCAAGGCGAGCCAGCGCAAACCCCGCGGCCTCCCCGGCCACGAGGAGGCCTGCGGCGCCGAGAAGGCGCGCGGATGCCGGATTTTCCGCCAGAAAGAGCATGTTTGACTTCTTGTGTCCTTGGACGTGTGCGTTCGCTGCGGCGCCCTTTTGCGCCACGAGACTAGGATAGCACATCCCAAAGTCCATGAGAAGTCATGGAATTCTCAAATCTTCGTGATATAACCTCAAGATTTGTCAAATTTCAGTCAAATTGAAAGTGTTCGAGGGCGCGGGCGACGCCGTCGTCGTCGTTCGAGGCGGA
>CAVEDG010000277.1:0-2153 GCA_963614205.1 bacterium
TTGCGGTCGTATCGAATTATGGTAAACTGGTAGATGATTTTTTCCGAAGGAGTCGTGCTGAACATGTCAGAAGAGAAGCGTCGCATCGTCGTTACGTCCGCCCTGCCCTATGCGAACGGAGACATCCACCTGGGGCATCTTGTCGAGTACATTCAGACCGACTTCTGGGTCCGGTTTCAGAAGATGCGCGGCAACGAGTGCGTCTACGTGTGCGCGGACGACACGCACGGCACGCCCATCATGATCCGCGCCGCGAAGGAGGGCATCACGCCCGAGGCGCTCATCGCGCGCAGCCACGCCGCGCATCTGAAGGACTTCACGGACTTCGAGATCGCCTTCGACAACTACTATTCCACGAACTCGCCGGAGAACAAGGCGCTTTCCGAGCGCTTCTTCGCCGCGATGGAGGCCTCCGGCGGCATCACCACGCGCACCACGCCGCAGCTCTACTGCGCGCACTGCAAGATGTTCCTGCCGGACCGCTTCGTGAAGGGCGCGTGCCCCAAGTGCGGCGCGGAAGGGCAGTACGGCGACAGCTGCGACCACTGCGGCGCGACCTACGCGGCCGAGGAGCTCGCGCATCCCGTGTGCACCACGTGCGGCGCGACGCCCGAGGTGCGCGATGCCGACCACCTCTACTTCGAGCTCGAGCCCCAGCACGCCTACCTGCGCGAGTGGATTCCCGCGCACACCACGAGCGACGTGTCGAACAAACTGCTCGAATGGTTCAACGAGCCGCTGCGCGGCTGGTGCATCTCCCGCGCCGCGCCGTACTTCGGCTTCGAGATTCCGGGCCATCCCGGCAAGTACTTCTACGTGTGGGTGGATGCGCCGATCGGCTATCTCGCCTCGCTCGAGAACTGGTGCGCGAAGAACGGCAAGGCGTTCGCCGACTACTGGCAGAACCCGAAGACCGAGCGCTACCACTTCATCGGCAAGGACATCATCCGCTTCCACTGCCTGTTCTGGCCGGGGATGCTGCACGCGGCCGGCTTCGAACAGCCGAACAAGATCTTCGTGCACGGGTTCCTGACGGTGAACGGCGAGAAGATGTCCAAGTCAAAGGGCACCTTCGTGAACGCGCGCACGTATCTCGACCATCTGCCGCCCGCCGCGCTGCGCTACTACTATGCGTGCAAGCTCGGCGGCACGACGGACGACATGGATCTCAATCTGCAGGACTTCGTGCAGCGCGTGAACGGCGACCTCGTGGGCAAGATCACGAACCTCGCCTCGCGCGGCGCGCAGATGCTCCACAAGAGCCTCGGCGGCCGCCTCGGCGCGCTCGACGACGAAGGCGCGCAGCTCGTGGCGTTCGCCCGTTCCCGCGCGGACGCGATCGCCCGCCACTATGAGGACCGCCGCTTCTCGCAGGTGCCCGTGGAGGTCACGAAGATCGCCGACGCGGCGAACGAGTACTTCGACCGCCGCGAACCGTGGAAGACCGTCAAGGCGCCCGACGGCGCGGAGACGACGCGCACCACGCTCACGACGATCCTCAACGTGTTCCGCATTCTCGCGATCTACCTCAAGCCCATTCTGCCCGCCTACGCGGAGAAGGTCGCCGCGCTTTTCGGCGAGGCCTCCTACACGTGGGCCGACGCCGCGCGCACGCTCGAGAACGCGCCGCTCGCGAAGTACGAGTATCTCGCCACGCGCATCGACGCGAAGCAGGTGGAGGCGATGGTCGAGAAGGCGAAGGTGAAGCCCGCCGACTCCGGCGAGGTCGCCCACGAATCGCGCGCCTCGAAGAACAAGGCCGCCCGAAAGGACGGCGGCGCCCCCGAACCCCCTGCAGCGGTCGAGTTGAAGCCCGAGGTCGCGTTTGGCGACTTCGAGAAGCTCGATCTGCGCATTGGCCGCGTGGCCGCGTGCGAGATCGTGCCGAAGAGCGCGAAGCTGCTCAAGTTCACGCTTGACTGCGGGACGCTCGGCACGCGCACGATCTTCAGCGGCATCCGCGGCGCCTATCCCGATCCGGCGGCGCTCGTGGGCACGGAAGTGCTCTTCATCGCGAACCTTGCGCCGCGCAAGATGAGCGTGGGCGTCTCCGAGGGCATGATCCTCTTCGCGGGCGAACCCGGCACGAACGGCGGCGTGCTCGCGCCGCTCGCCTCCGCCGGCGCCGGCACGCCCGCCACCTGAACGGAGCG
>CAVEDG010000278.1:0-2144 GCA_963614205.1 bacterium
TCGGTCGAAGGCAACTACGAGAAGTTCATCCGCAATCTGCGCGCGAAGCGCCCGGGCGTGCCGATCGTCATGGCCGAGCAGTGCGACGTGTTCGCCGGGAAACCGAACGAGAAGGACGTCTTCATCCGCAAACTCTACGACAAGCTGATCGCCGAGGGCTGGAAGAATCTCGTCTACCTGCCGAAGGACAAGATGTACACGGGCGACTTCGAGGGCACGGTCGACGGCTGCCACCCGAACGACCTCGGCATGGAGACGATGGCGCGCGCCTTCGGCGCGGCCGTGCGGACGGCGCTTTCGCGATGACGCGCACCGCGCATACGGACGGAAGAAATGTGCTATACTGGCAAGTCACATTTTTCCCTTAAACGACGAAGACGCAGAAGACAATGAACACGACAAGGATGACGAAGGCGATGGTTGGGCCGCTGCTGGCGCTGCTGCTGGCGGCGGGCTGCGGCGAGGCGACCGGTCCGGCGGCGGCGGACGACGGCGCGGAGGACGTGGCGAAGGGCCTGGCCGCGCTGGCCGTGCAGGACGTGCGCGGCGCGATCAAGGCGTTCGAGGCGGCGGCGCGCGCGTGCGAGACGAATTTCGAGGCGCGCGCGCAGCTTGCGCTCGCGCATCTCAGCCAGGGCGAGATCGCCGAGGCCGAGGCCGCCGTGCAGGACGCGCGCGCCTTGTGTCCGGACTCCGCCGAGGCGCGGCTCATCGAAGGCCAGGTGGCGTACCTGAAGAAGGACTACGCGCGCGCCTCGGCCGCCTTCACGGCCGTGGCGAAGGAGACGGCGCTGCCGGCCGCGCTGCGCAGCGACGCGCTGGCGGCGCGCGGCGTGGCGGAACTTGCGCAGGGCGCGTGCGACGCGGCGCGGCTGTCGCTGCTGCGCGCGATGCGGCTCAACCGGCGCAATGCGTCCGCGTGGTATCACCTCGGCATGCTTTCGCGCGACACCTATCGCTTCAACGCGGCCGCGCTCGAGCAGTTCGAGATGGCGGCGCGCTTCTCCGATCCGCGCGAGGCGCGCACGAAGAAGCTTGGCCACGACGTGATTCCCGCCCTGCGCGCGGCCCTGCGCGCGGCCGCCGCCTCGAAGCCCGGCGCCGCCACGCGCGACCCCGGCGCCTCCGCGAAGCTGCTCGCCGAGGGCGAACAGCTGCAGAAGAAGAAAATGATCCGCGCCGCCATCAAGAAGTTCGAGGCCGCCTACAAGGCCGATCCCTTCTCCGACGTGGCCGCCGTGCGCTACGCGGGCCTGCTCGCGCTCAACGACAAGTCCTCCGCCGGCGTGGACAAGGCGCTCGCCGCCTACCGCGACGCGATCGACCAGCGGCCCGAGCGCCAGGCCAACTACCTTGCCGCCGCGCGCCTCGCCTACGAGAACAAGCGCTGGATCACCGCCGTGCAGATCATGGACCGCGCCGTGGCGCACGACCCCGAGAACCGGCAGACCCTCGACCTTCTCATCGCCTCCCTCCTCAAGGCCGGCCGCGGAAAGCAGGCCGAGGCGTGGAAGGCCTATCGCGCCGACGTGAAGTAGGCGGCCGGACGGCGGGCGTGAAGGAGCTCTCCGACACGGAGCTGATGGCGCGCGCGGCCGCGGGGCGCGAAGAGGCCTTCGCGGAACTGGTGACGCGCTACGCCAACGCGCTGCTGAACTTCTTTCTGCGCAAGGGCGTGCCGTACAGCGACGGCCAGGATCTCGCCCAGCGCACCTTCCTGCGCCTCTGGCGCTACCGGGAGAAATACGAGCCGCAGGCGAAGTTCACCACGTTCCTCTTTCTGCTCGCGGGGCAGGAGACCGTGGACTTCTTCCGCGCCGAAGGCCGCCGGGCGGGGCTTGCCGACGGGCTGGCGCACGAGGCGGACGTGGCGGCGGACGTGCGCGACCGCCCGCCCGACGGCGAGGCCGTGCGCCGGGCCGTGGCGCAGCTCTCGCCCGCCCTGCGGGACGTGGTGGAGCTCGGCGTCTTCCAGGATCTGCCCTACGCCGACATCGCGCAGATCCTCGACATTCCCGTGGGCACGGTGAAGTCGCGCATGTTCAACGCCCTGCGCAGGCTGAAGGAAACGCTCCGCCCGTAGTTTCCTCTTCCCTTTCGGCGGGGAATCGTGTATAATTTTCCGCGTAACCAAAAAGGACAGA
>CAVEDG010000279.1:0-2130 GCA_963614205.1 bacterium
GCCGCGACAACCGCCGCGCCCACCACCAGTTTCATCATTTTCGCCGTCATGTCTGGTCCTTTCTTTCGCGCCGCGTGAAAGCCGCCGTACGCATTGTCACGCGGCCTCAGGGCTGCAGGGCGCCGCCCGTGAAGTAGATCGGCGACTCCGAAAGCGGCACGAGGAACTTCTTCCCGTCACGCCGCGGCCGCACCCGCAGGCCCAGATGGTCGTGGAACTCGACCTTCTCGCCCGTGAACGTCAGCCACGCCTTCTCGGGCGCGCCCGTCACCCACACCATGCCCGCATCGCGCCCGTCGGGACGCTTCCACTGCGGGAAGTAGCGCACGCCCTTCGCGTCGCGCCAGAGGCCGGGCTTCTGCACGGAGCCGACGGGGCGGCGGTCGATGAACGTCCAGTACGCGCTGTACGCCGGTTTCGGCGCAAAGTTGTTGTGCACCATGCCGAAGTAGGATTCCGGATCGGTCGGGTCGCAGTCCGGCTCGCGGAATTCGTAGTTGAAGAACGTCTCCACGCCCTCCGCGAAGGAGATGCCGAGCACGCGGGCGTACATCTGCGCCTGGCGCGCCTCGGTGGACGAACTGCGCATGGAGGAACCCATGAGGCCGCACACCACGATGCGCCCCCTGTAGTCGCTGTTGAACGCGTAGACGGCGGCAGCCACGGTCTCGACGCCGTTCGTCTTCGCCGTGAGGAGCGGCCGAAACTCGTCGCCGGGCTTGAGCAGCGACGGCGTGAAGAAGCGCTGGCCCTTGAAGTATTTCGTGCGCGGCGGCACGCGCGCGCCAAGTGCCTCGCCCACGGGTTCGACGCGGATCTCCTCCGGATAGCGCTTGTCCATCCACCAGGCCTGCTCGCGAATGCGCAGGCGCTGGCGGTCGCGCCAGCCCGGGTTCGGATCGACCTTGACCATGCCCCCCGCCGCGTCCGCGCGGTAGCCATCCCAGAGCGGCATGCCGCCGAAGTCGACGAGCGTGCCGCCGGCCTTCACGAAGTCCACCACGGCGTCCATGCCATCGACGCAATAGCTTTCGTCAAAGGGGAAGATGATCGCGTCCACGTTGCCGACGGCGAGGCGCGCGGCGAGCTTCGCGCCCGCGCAGAGCTCCACGGTGGAACCTTCGGGCAGCGCCTCGCGCAGCGCGGCGACCGAGCCCGTGTTGAAGGCGGCGTCCGTGCGCGACGGCACGTAGAGCGTGCGCCAGGCCGTCTTCGCGGGGTCGGCCGTGCGCAGGCCCGCGCGGAGCAGATCCACGTCGCCGTCGCCGAGCTGCGGCTTCGTCGTGGGCCAGCCCACTTCCGTGATCCACACCGGCTTTTCGGCGTCGCCGTACTTCGCCATGATCGCGCGCAGCTTCTCGAGATCGCGGTCGACGCGCCCTTCCGGCGCGCCCGGATGCGTGTAGGGATGCACGCTGATGAGGTCGAAGTACTTCGCGCCGCCAAGCTTGTAGACCTCCTCGATGAAGCCGAACGGCATGCCCGCCGTGCCGCCGAACGAGACGCGCAGCTCCGGATCGTGCGCCTTCACGACCTCGTAGGTGCGCCGCAGCAGCGCGAGGTAGTTCGTGGGATTGGGCTCCTTCCAGAATCCCGGGATGTTCTGCTCGTTCCACACCTCCAGCACGGGCAGACGCCGGCCATAGTGCTCGATCACGCGCTTCACGTATCCGCCCCAGGCGTCGAGGTGCTCGTGCGCGGGATGCGCCCACGGAACCGAATAACCGAGGATCGGCAGCAGCTGCACGCCCTCCGCCTCGCACTCGCCCACGATCTTGTCGAAGGCCGTGAAGTTCCACTCGCCGGGCTTGCGCTCGATCGAACGCCAGTCGAAGTCGCTGCGCACCCAGCCAATGCCGGCCTGGCGCAGCATCGCGCACGTGCGCGCCGCAGGTTCGCCGCGCGTGACGTGCTCGCACGCGCCGTAGGGGTTCTTCGGATTCGGCGCCGCCAGAAGCGCAAGCGGCGAAAGAAGGAGAAGCAGTGACTTTTTCATGTTGAACGTCCTTTTACCTCAAGAGAAGATGACGGGTAGTCTACCAAGAAAACCGATTCGCTGTCAACGAGCGTCAGGCGCAAATTGTGGTATACTACTCACCTGTCCTACAACATCAACCGAAAGGAATGACA
>CAVEDG010000280.1:0-2124 GCA_963614205.1 bacterium
CCGAGCAGCCGGCGGGCGGCGGCGAAGGGCGCGGAGAGGTCGATCTTCTTCGCGCCGAGGGCGGCGCAGGCTTCGGCGAAGCGGCGGAACTTGTGCGGCCCGGGCTTGAGATTGTCCAGCACGCGCACCTCCGCCGTGCCAAACGTGCACGCCTCGGAGAGCATGCCCGTGGATTCGGCGGTGACGTAGAGCTCGCGCGCGAGCGACACGAACGCGGGAATCGGGTTGAAGTGGTCGCGCGAGTAGAGCAGTTTGTAGTCGAACGGGAACGAGTCGACCACGGCCTCGACCTCGGGCGGCGTGCGGCGCGACGTCGTCACCCAGAATTCGGCGCCGGGGTGCGCGGCGAAGACGCGCGTGAGCTGCGCGCGCATCCAGTCGGGCGTCATCGTGGAGCAGGCGTTGGGCCCGCCCACGATCACGGCGACGGCGGGCTTCTGCGGGTCGGGGGAGGCGTGACGCGCGCGGAAGGCCTCCGTGCCGGCCGCGTAGAAGGCGGCGTCGTTCGCCACGAGGTTCGCGGGAATCTCGATCACGTTCGGGGCGGCGGGCGGCCGGTCGAACGCCGGCGCGAGCACGCAGTCGAACGTGGAGATGCGATAGCCGCGCGGATAGAGCACCACGCCGCACTTCGTCTTCAGCGCGCGCGCGAGCGCCTTCGCGGGATAGAACGTGCCCGACCCCGTGCCGAGCACGGCGGCGTACGCGCCCGGTGCGGCGCCCGCCGGCAGCTGCACCGTGAAGAGCGCGCGCACGCGCAGCCCCAGCCGGTCGCAGAGATACGACAGCGCCTTGTGCACGGGGCTCCTGAAATGGACTTCGGCGAGCTCGAACGTGCAGCCGAGCGCGCGCGCGAAGGCACGGGACTGGTTCTCGTGCCCGGCCTTGCCGTCGGTGAGAATGAGGACCTTGCGCGTGTTCATGGCGTGACGGACGTTGGCGGGGTGGGTTTGGCGGCGAGGAGCTCGCGCACGGCCTTGCGCATCTGGCGCTTGGCCACGGCCATGCCGCCCGCGATCGTGCAGCCGGCCGCGCGCACGTGGCCGCCGCCGCCGAAGCGCGTGGCGAGCTGCGTCGCGTCCCAGGGCGCGCGCGTGCGGATCGAGACGCGCGTCTCGTGGGTGCGGTCGGGAATCTGGTAGAAGAAGAGCGCGATCTCGTTGTGCGCGACCTGGCGCGGAATCTCGATCACGTCCTCGGCCTCGGCCTTCTTGCCGCGCACCTCGCGGAAGTCGTCGCGCGAAAGCGAGACTTCGGCGACCTTGCGGTTCTTCCAGATGTGCAGCGAACGCCAGGCGCGGCGCTTGAGCTCCATCGCGCGCGCGCTGAACGAGCAGAAGATCACGTCGTTGATGTAGGACGTGCGCACGCCGTGCTTGAGCAGATCGCACGCCGCGCGCAGCGTGCCCGGCGACGTGGAATCGTAGGCGAAGCGCCCGGAATCCGTGACGAGCGCCACCCAGAGCGCCTCCGCCACGACTTCGTCGAGCGGCCATTCCATCCACTTCGCGAAGCGCCAGATGATTTCGGCGGTGGCGGCGGCGGTGGGGTCGATGATCGACACGGCGCCCGTCTCCGCGCTCGTGGCGTGATGGTCGAAGGTGAGCGTGGGCAGCTTCTCCGCGAAGGGACGCACCTCGGGCGGCAGGCGCGACGGCTGCGAGGCGTCCACGTAGACGAAGAGGTCGAACTTGCGCCGACGCAGCTTGCGCAGGGGCACGAGCTCCTCCACGCCGCGCAGGAAGCCGGGCTTGCCGAGCGCGTGCACGTCGGCCGTGGCGACGGCGTCGTGGCCGGCCGCGCGCAGCAGCCGGGCGAGGGCGATCATCGAGCCGAGCGAATCGCCGTCCGGGCTGAGGTGCCCCGAGATGAGAATGCGCCCCGAGGCGGCGATCAGGTCCCTGGCCGCCGCATAGCGCGCGCGTGTTTCCAATGTGTTCATGCGGGAGAATAGTAAACCAAAGACTGGGCCTTCTGGCAAGCACTTACAAGTTGATTGCACGGAACGCGGCATTTGCGGTATACTATACGGCATCGTTTTTACCAAAGAAGGAAAGACAGAACATGCCTAGTCTCGCGAACATGCGCACGAAGGCCAAGGAAGCCGGCCTCATGAAGCTCGAC
>CAVEDG010000281.1:0-2120 GCA_963614205.1 bacterium
CAGGATGAAGCGCGCGATCCACGGCTTCGCCTTCATGTTGCGCTCCGCCGTCGCCACCGTGACGGGCAGCGTGGCCGCCGAGCTCTTCGTGAAGAGCGCCATCAGGAGCGCGGGCGTCATCTGGCGCATCACCTTGTAGCCGTTCACGCCGCGCAGGAAGCAGAAGAGCGGCAGGATGATGAAGAACTGGATCAGGTTGCCGCCGATCACCACGAGCACGTACTTGCCGATCGAGCCGACGACCACGCCGGCGGACATCTGCGCGGCGAGCTGCGCGGCGAACGCCACGATGCCCGCGGGCAGCGCCCAGATCAGCCCCTTGATGAGCCCGAAGAAGACTTCCTGCAGACCGCACAGCGCATGGTGCAGAGCCCGCACGTTCTCGCTCTTCTTGCCCAGCACGGCGATCGCGATGCCGATCGCGGCCGCGATGAGCACGACCGGCAGCACGTTGCCCGTGAGGAACGGATTGACGAGGTTGTTCGGAATCGCGTTGAGGATGTGGCCGTAGACCGTGTCGGGCGTTTCGGCCATCTTCGCGACGGTGCCCTTCGCGGCGTCGGAGACGGAGGCGAGCGCGTCCGGCGACAGCGTGCCGGGCTGGATGAGCAGGTAGAGCCCCAGCCCCACGAGCGCGGCCACGAACGAGGTCAGCACGGTGAACGTGAGCGTCTTCGCGAAGACGCGCCCCATGCTCTTGCCTTCGCCGAGCGACGCCATCGCCGTGAGGATCGCGAGCGCGACCGTGGGCACGGCGGCGAACTGGAAGCAGCGCGTGTACGCCGTCGCCACGAAGTCCATGAAGTGGTTCAGCGCCTCGTTGTGGAGGCAGCCAAGGGCGGCGCCCACGATGAGCGCGATCGTCCAGATGATGGCCTGGCGGAATTTCATTTCGCACCGCCCTTCTGCGCGGCGGCGTCCTTCTTGGCGTCGTCCTTCTTGGGCTCTTCCTTCGCCTTGACGAGCTCGGCGCGCGTCTTGGCGAGGTTGCCCGCGGCGTAGGCGCTCACGGAGTAGGTCCACTTGCCGACCTTCGCGTTGAAGTCCTTGGCGGCCTTTTCAAGCGCGGCGTTCTCGGTGGCGTTCGTGCCGGCGGGCGTGAACGCGGCGCTGAGCTTCACCCAGCGGTCGCTGCCGCCCGCGGCCGGGCCGCCCGTGCGCGCCGTGTAGACGGTGCCGTTCTTGAGCGTGGCCGTGTAGACGGCGCCCGTGGCGAAGCCGAGCTCGGCCTCGGTGAGCTTGGGGTCGGCCACGCCCGTGAGGTCGAGGTAGCTGAGCGCGGAGTCGAGCGAGTAGGTCTTCGACGTGTCGAGCTCCTCCTTCGGGCCGAGGCCGTCGAGCGTCCACGCGCCGTCCTTGCGCGCGAGTTTCACGGTCTCCTTGCCCTTCGCGTAGGTGACGGCGGCGACGTCGGCGGCCGGCACGGCGCAGATGCGCGTGTCGATCCACTTCTTCGGGTCGCCGTCGAACGCCTCGAGGGCGTCCTTCACGAGCACGGGCGTTTTGCCCTCGAAGAGCACGTAGCGGCCGTCGGGATAGCCGCCGCCGCCGAACTGCGCCATCTGGCCCTTGGGCTTGGCGCTGTGCGTGCCGCCCAGCTGCAGCGTGGCAAGCGCCTTGCCCGCCGCGTCCTTGAGCGCGACATCGGCGGGCGCGTCGATCGTCTTGCCCGTGGCGACCTGGCCGACCTTGAGCTCCTGCAGTTTGAGCAGGTTCTCGCGGATCTTCGCCACGTCGGCGGGATAGCCGTAGAGCGACTCCACCTTCCAGCCCGCGTCGGAAGCGGCGAGCGCGACCTTCTTCGCGCCGCCGATCTCCACGCGCGCCACGTCCGCCACCGAGAAGGCGGGCAGCACCTTGCGGCCCACCGCGGAAGGCGTCTTCATGCGCGTGCCGGCCGAAGTCCAGTAGGCCACGCCGCCGAGCACGACGGCCGCGGCCCCGAGAATGATCAGGTTCTTTGTCGTCATTTTTTCTTACTTTCCTTTTACCAAATTCAAGTGCCTAGTACCTAGTGCTTAGTGCTTGGTGCTTGGTGCTTGGTGCTGAGTGCTTGGTGCCTAGTGCTTGGTGCTTGGTGCCTGGTGCTTGGTGCGTCATGCAATGGCGAAATGAGAGAA
>CAVEDG010000282.1:0-2073 GCA_963614205.1 bacterium
CGGGCTTCCAGGTCGACCTGAAGCTGCGCGGTCTCACGTGGGATCTCGTGGAGGGCGCGATCAAGGCCGCGCACGACGCGCGCCTGAAGATCATCGACTTCATGGAGAGCGTCATTCCCGCGCCGCGCGCCGAGCTCAACCAGTATGCGCCGCGCATGGACGTCGTCGAGATTCCGGCCGACAAGATCGGCGCGCTCATCGGCAAGGGCGGCGAGACGATCAAGGGCATCTGCGAACGCACGGGCGCCCAGATCGACATCGAGGAGAAGGGCAGCCTCGGCATCGTCACCATCATGGCCACCTCGGCCGAGATGATGAAGAGCGCCAAGGACGAGGTCAACGGCGTGACCGCCGAAGCCGAGCCCGGCAAGATCTACGAGGGCAAGGTGACCGGCATCAAGGAGTTCGGCGCCTTCGTCGAGATCCTGCCCGGCAAGGACGGCCTCTGCCACATCTCCGAGCTCAGCGACCGCCGCGTGCCGAACGTGGAGGCGGTGTGCAAGGTCGGCGACGTGATGCGCGTGAAGTGCATCGGCGTGGACGACCGCGGCCGCATCAAGCTCTCGCGCCGCGAGGCGATGAAGGAAGCCGACGCCGCCGCGCAGGCGTAGTCGGACAACGATTCGAACAGCAGGGCGGCGTCGCGGTCTTCGCGGCGCCGCTCTTGCGAAAATCCAGGCAGACCAACTCATGAACGCATTGGCTCGTCAACTCAACCAGACGCTCGGCCCCGTGGCGGATCTCCTTTCGCCGGCCGGGCGGCGTCTCTACTTCCCCTACGGCGGCATCCTCGGCCAGGGCGCCGAGGCGCGGCGCTGCGGCATCAACGCCACCATCGGCATGGCCTTCGAGGAGGATGGCTCCCCGCTCGTGATGGACTGTTTCGCCGACAAGGTCAACCTTGACCGCAAGGCGTTCCTCTACGCGGGCAGCTTCGGCCTTCCCGCGCTGCGCGAGACGTGGAAGACGCTGCAGGTCAGGAAGAACCCGTCCCTCAAGGGCGTGGCGACCTCGCTGCCCGTCGTCACCAATGCGCTCACGCACGGTCTGCGCATCGCGGCCGAGCTCTTCGCCGGCCGCGGCGACCGCGTGGTGATCCCGGATCTCTACTGGGACAACTACTCGCTCATCTTCGAGGAGGCCTGCGGCGCGACGATCCAGACGTTCAACACGTTCAAGGCGGGCGCGTTCGACGCGGCCGCGCTCAAGGCCGCGCTGCTCGCGCCCGGCGACAAGAAGATCCTCCTGCTCAACTTCCCGAACAACCCCACGGGCTACACCGCCACGCTCGAGGACGCGCCGCGCATCGTCGCCGCCGTGAAGGCCGCCGCCGCCGCGGGCAAGAAGATCGTGGTCGTGCTCGACGACGCCTACTTCGGGCTCGTCTACGAGAAGGGCGTGCACGGCGAATCGCTCTTCGCCGACTTCGCCACGCTGCACGAGAACGTGCTCGCCGTCAAGCTCGACGGCTGCACGAAGGAGGACTACGCGTGGGGGCTGCGCGTGGGCTTCATCACCTTCGCGTTCAAGGGCGCCACGCCCGAGCAGCTCAAGGCGCTGGAGGCGAAGGCCGCCGGCAACGTGCGCAGCTGCGTCTCCAACATCACCTCCCTCGGCCAGCACGTCGCCCTCGCCGCGCTCGCGGACAAGAACTACGCGAAGCAGAAGCGCGAGAAGTACGCCGTGCTGCGCCGCCGCTACGCGACGATCCGCAAACTCTTCGCGAAGCATCCCGCCTGGAAGGAGTCCTTCGAGGCGATGCCGTTCAACAGCGGCTACTTCATGTGCGTGAAGCCGCTGGGCGTGGACGCCGAGCACGTGCGCCGCCATCTCATCGAGAAGTACTCCACGGGCACGATCGTGCTCTCGGGGCTCATCCGCCTTGCGTTCTCCACGGTGCCGACGGAGAAGCTGCCCACGCTCTTCGCGAACGTGGACGCGGCCATCCGCGACCTGCGCGCGTAGAGATGGCCGGGGAAGGGGACGCAATGGGGAAGACGCTGGTTGTCGTTGCGGTTGCGCTCGTCTGGGGCGTGGCGGGCGCGGGGCTGCGCGAGGACGTGGACGGCGCGA
>CAVEDG010000283.1:0-2048 GCA_963614205.1 bacterium
CGGCTTCAAGTGCCTCAAGAAGGTGACCAAGGGCGAATACGAGCCGATGTACTAGTCGCAGAAGGAGAAAAATGGACGTCATTGACTTTCATACGCACAACTTTCCGGCGAAGCTCGCGGCGCGGGCGCTCGACGTGATGTGCGGCAAGCTCGTCGAGAGCGCCACGGCGCTGGGGCGCGAGGCGCTGCGTCCCGTGGGCGACGGCACGGTGGAGACGGAGCTGCGCGACATGGACCGCTGCGGCGTGGCGCGCGCGGTGAACTGCCCCGTGTGCACGCGGCCGAAGGACTTCGAGCCGATCTTCCGTCGCGCGATGAGCCTGCGCGAGGGGGGCGAGGGCGCGGCGGCGGCGCAGCGTCTCGTGCAGCTCGGCTCCGTGCATCCGTTCGATCCCGACTTCGCCGCGCGCGTGGCGCTGCTGCGGGAGAACGGCTTCGCGGGCGTGAAGCTGCATCCGAACTACCAGAACATTCGCCTCGACGATCCGCGCGTGGTGCCGTTCTTCACGGCCGTGCGCGACGCGGGGCTCTTCGCGATCAGCCACACGGGCTTCGATCCCGGCTACGTCGATGCGCCGCCGGTGGCGAACCCCGCGCAGATCGCCGCGCTGCTCACGGCCGTGCCGGGGCTGCGCTTCGTGGCGGCGCATCTCGGCGGCGAGTGCGGCGACCCCGCGCACGCGACCGACGTGCTGCTGCCGTTCGAGACGTGCTGGATCGACACCGCCGTGATGTACTTCCACGACGACGACCCCGAGGCGCAGCGCATCGTGCGCGACTGGCCCGCGGACCGCATCGTGTTCGGCACCGACTACTTCTGGCGCGACGAGGCGCACCTCATCGACTGGGTCAGGCGCCTGCGTCCCGATCCCGCCGACCAGGAGAAGATCTTCCATCTCAACGCGGAACGGCTGCTGGAAGGGCGCGCATGAGCGAGACGACCGTCAACCTGAACGCGCTCGTCGACCGCATTCTGCGCGGGGGCGAGGCAACGCCGGAGGAGATGCGCGCGGTCGTGAAGACGGCGGCGAAGGCCGAGCTCTTCGAGGCGGCGCATCGGGTCACGGAGGCGTTCAAGGCGAAGACGTTCGACTTCTGCGCGATCCTCAACGCCCGGAGCGGGCGCTGCAGCGAGAACTGCCGCTGGTGCGCGCAGTCCGCGCACTGGAAGACCGCGTGCGACACGTGGGGCCTGAAGTCCGCGGCGGACTGCGTGGCGGCGGCGAAGGCGGCGGAGGCGAACGGCGCGGTGCGCTTCGGGCTCGTCACCTCCGGGCGGCGGCTGGCGCCGGCGGACGTCGAGGCGCTGTGCGAGGCGATCCGCGCGATCCGGGCCGAGACGACGATCGCCTGCTGCGGCTCGCTGGGGCTGGTGGACGAGGCGGATCTCGCGAAGCTCAAGGCGGCGGGGCTTGCGCGCGTGCACTGCAACCTCGAGACGGCGCCGTCGCGCTTCCCGCAGCTGTGCACCACGCACACGGTCGCGGAGAAGCTCGCCACGCTGCGCGCCGCGCGCCGGCTGGGGCTCGAAGTCTGCTGCGGCGGCATTCTCGGCATGGGCGAATCGCCGGACGAGCTCGTGGAGTTCGCCTTCGCGCTGAAGGAGGTCGCGCCGGATTCGATTCCCGTGAACATCCTCCACCCGATTCCGGGCACGCCGCTCGGGGAGAGCCCCATCTTGGACGAAGAGTCGATCTTGACGGGCGTGGCCGTGCTGCGGCTTGTGAATCCGCGCACGCCCCTGCGCTTTGCGGGCGGCCGGCGCGACATGAGCGACGCCACGGCCGCGCGCGCGATTTACGTGGGCATGTCGGCCGGCATCGCCGGGCCGCTGCTCACCACGCCCGGCGCCGATTTCGCGGACGATCGCCAGCTCGCGCTCAACGCGGGCTACGACGTCGCGCAAAACAAAAAACACACGAAAACCAACAAACAAACCAACAAAGGAGCATAACATCATGAACCTCTCACGACGGACTTTTCTGGGCGGCGTCCTCTCGCTGGGCGCCCTGGGCTGCGGGCGCGCGTTTGCGGCGCCGGCGGGCCTT
>CAVEDG010000284.1:0-2028 GCA_963614205.1 bacterium
CCTCACGTTCCGCACGGAGTTCGACGGCCGCGCGTAATCCTGCCGCCTTGAAGAACCCCATGCGCTACTTGAGCATGAGCTGCGTGAGCAGCTTCGTGAAGCGCGCGGGATCGGGCAGAGGAGAGCCTTCCGACACGAGCGCCTGCGCGTAGAGCAGATCCACCGCGTCGCGCAGCGCGTCGCCCGTGAGCCCCTTCATCTTCGCCACGAGCGGATGCGCCGCGTTGATCTCGAGCAGGCGCTTCACGTGCGGCACCTCCTGGTTCATCGCGCGCATCATGCGCTCCATCGAGGCGGAAAGCGCATTCGCGCCGGCCACGAGGCAGCACGGCGAATCCGCGAGGCGCGTGGAGACGCGCACATCGGAGACGCTGTCCTTGAGCTGTTCCTTCACCGCGTCGAGCAGCGGCTTGAGATCGGCGCTCGCCTTCTCGTTGGCCTCCTTCTCGGCCTTGCGGTCGTCTTCGCTGCCGAACTGCACGTCGCCCTTCGCCACGTCCACGAGCGTGTGGCCTTCGTATTCGCGCAGGTCGTCCACGAGCCATTCGTCCACGGGGTCGACGAAGAAGAGCACGTCGCAGCCGTGCTTGAGGGCCTGTTCGATCTGCGGCGAGTGGCGCGCGTCTTCGAGGCGCTCGGCGGCGAGGTAGTAGATGTCCTTCTGGTCCTTCGCCATGGCCTTGACGTAGTCGTCGAAGGAGATGCGCGCGCCGTCGGGCGTCTTGGCGGAATAGTAGAGCAGCAGCTTCTTGATGCGGTCGGCGTTGGCGTAGTCGCTGCGCACGCCTTCCTTGAGGATGCGGCCAAACGCGGCGTAGAAGTCCTTGTAGACGTCGGGCTTCTTGTCCTTCATTTCCTGGAGGGCGGTGAGCACGCGGGAGGTGACGGCCTGCTTGATCTTGCGGATCACGGCGTCGTCCTGCAGCATTTCGCGGCTCACGTTGAGCGGCAGGTCCGCGCTGTCCACCACGCCCTTGACGAAGCGGAGGTATTCGGGCAGCAGCATCTCGAAGTCGTCGCCGATGAAGACGTTGCGCACGTAGAGGGAGAGGCCGCGCTTGGTGTTGGGCATGTAGATGTCGAGGCCGGCCTGCTTGGGCAGGAAGAGCAGCGCCTTGAACTCGACCTGGCCTTCGCCGGAGAAGTGGATCGTCTCGAGCGGGTCCTGATAGTCGCGCGTGAGGTGCTTGTAGAAGGCGTTGTAGTCCTCGGGCTTGATGTCCTTCTTCGCGCGCTTCCAGAGGGCGGTCATCGTGTTGAGGGGCTTGGGGGCCTCGGGCGCCTTGTCGTCCTTCTTCTCGTCGTCCTTCTTCTCGGGCAGGCCCTTGAAGAAGATCGGGTAGGCGATGAAGTCGGAGTAGTTCTTCACGAGATCCTCCACGCGCCAGGAATCGAGGTACTCCTCGCACTCGGGGCGCAGGTGCAGCATCACGCTCGTGCCGTAGTCGTCGCGCGAACCATCCTCGATCGTGTAGGAGCCGCCGCAGTCGCTCTCCCACTGGTAGGCGACATTCGTGCCGCGCTTCTTCGAGACCACGCGCACCTTGTCCGCGACCATGAACGCGGCGTAGAAGCCCACGCCGAACTGGCCGATGAGCTCGGGCAGGTTGGCGCCGCCCTTTTCCTTGAGCGCGGCGCGGAACGCCTTCGTGCCGGAGCTGGCGATCACGCCCAGGTTCTGCTCGAGGTCGGCGGCGTCCATGCCGCTGCCGTTGTCGGAGATCATGAGCGTCTTCGCGTCCTTGTCGGCGACGATCTGGATCTTCCACTCCGGATTGTCGGCGATGAGCTCGGGCTGGGTGAGGCCCTGGTACTTCGCGCGGTCGATCGCGTCGCTCGCGTTCGAGATGAGCTCGCGCAGGAAGATTTCCTTCTTCGAGTAGAGCGAATTGACCACGAGGTCGAGCATTTCCTTGATCTCGGCCTTGAACAGATGATTCTTCTTTTCCATATTGCCTCTGCTTTCCAAAATCACACGTTCTTGAGATCGAGCGAGAGCAGGAACTCGGGATTCGACTTGTACTTGCG
>CAVEDG010000285.1:0-2022 GCA_963614205.1 bacterium
CGTGGCGTCTCCCGCCAAAATCCACGTGATGGAGTGCGCCTGGTTCCAACACGCCGCCGAGGTGAAGCGCACGGCGGGGTTCTTCGCGTTCAGACCCGTGCCGGCGATGGTGATCGTGCGCGCCTGCGCGGAAGGAGTGTTGTCCTTTCCCGCGAGCGTGAGGTTGGCGCCCGCCTGCACCCGCACGGGCGACTTGGCCACGCCCAGATGCATGTCGAGCCGCGACACGTACTGCCCCTCACGCACCTCGACGTCCGTCAGGCCGCGAGTCGCCAGATCGGCGGAAGGGTCCAGCGTACCCGCGCCAACCTTGAGGAGTTTCCGGCCCGTCAGCGCCGTCACGTCCGTGGTGAGGCAGGCCTGCCGAAGGACGGTCGCCCAATCCCACCACTGGCCCGACGGCACGTTGGCGACGAACGTTCCCGCCTGCACCTCGCTCTGCGCCGTCTGGCTGCCGCCCTCGAGCCACGCCGGCGCCGCGTAGGTCGCGTTCGTAAACGTGTTGCCGGTCACTTCGAGATCCGTCACGGCCGTGGCCGCGAAGGGATAGTTCGTGCCGTTCGTCCACATGCCCGCCACGCCGTCCAGGGCACAGTCGGAAATGGTCAGCCCCGCCGTCTGCGTGGCGACCACGGCGGGCCCCTCGACGCCCGCGAATGTCAGGTTCCGCACGGTGGCGTCCGAGGCGGCGCCCACGGCAAGCGATGAATGCAGGATCGAACCCGCCCCCGTGCCCACGAACAGCGGCCGCGCACCCGTGCACGCCGTCGCGTCAAGCGTCGCGCCAAAGGACCAGTCGCCCGCCTTGAACACGTACACGCGGTCGTCTTTGGCGCCCTCCGCCGCGCAGAGCGCCGCCCAGGCGGCCGCGTTCGCCTCGGCCGCCTCCGCGCCCTCGGCCAGCGGAGCGCGCGCCGCCACGTCGATCACGTTGTCCTTCACGGTCAGCACGAGCGCCGTCCCCGTGTTGGACACGGTGAAGAAGTGCGCGACCTGCGCGGACAGCGTGGGCGTGCCGGTGATGGCCTTGTGCGAGCGCGCCGCCACGTAGGTCGTGCCCGCCGCGTAGGAAAGCGTCTCCCATCCGGTGACGTCGAGTTCGCAGCCGTCGGCGAAGACGAGCGCGTTCGTCGCGGTCAGACATGCCCCGGCGGCGAGATCGGCGCCGCGCGCGACAAGCCTCCCGGAAATCGTCAGCGACGCGACGTCCGTCCCCACCGCCGGCGCGCCCTCGACCCGTTTCAGCGTCATGACCGCGTTCGCCTCGCCGTTTACGTTCGCAAGCGACGTGCCGCGGTCGAAGACGAACTCATCCACCAGATCCCACAGCGACGGCGACGAGTAGGTGGCCATCCGCGCGCCCTCCGTGAACGTGATGCGCGGAATGCCCTCCTCGAAGTCGTTCGTCGTCTTGTGGCGCGCGAAGACGCCGTTGCGGATCACGAACGGGCCGGGATTCTCGATCGCCCACTTCCAGCGCGGACGGAAGACGGCGTTCGCCGTCTTGCCGCGCACGGTCAGCGTGTGCCCGCCCATGTCGAACACGGGTCCGGCATGGGCGCCGCTTCCCGAAAACACGGCGTTCATCGTGCCGTAGCCGTAGAGCGTCGCGTCGCCGGTCAGCACAAAGCGCGAATCTTCTCCAAACAAGGGATTTATCAAACCGCCACCGATCGCGAGCGCGCCGAGATTGTCGTCCTTGCCCGTGCCGGCGCCCGCGAACTGCACCTGCCAGCGCCCGTCGAATGCTTTGGAGACGCCTCCCTGCAGATTCATGGTCGCCCCGTCGGCGACGATCAACGTGGAATTCCCCTTGTGCGCCCCTGTGCCCACGGAATTGGGCACGTAGTAGACGCCTTCCCGAATGCTCCAGTTGAGCTGGATGCTCTTGTAGTTCGCAACGGCCATGAGCGTGCCCGCGCCCGTCTTCTTGATCCAGTCTCCGGCGACGGGCGTGACGTCGCCCAGCGCCTCGGCCACCGTCTTCGTCTCTCCGGCGGCCACGTAGAGCTCATGCGTGGC
>CAVEDG010000286.1:0-2013 GCA_963614205.1 bacterium
CGGCGGCGCTGCGCGCGGCGCCCGAGCCCGTCGACGACGCTTCGCCCGCCGACCGTCCGCGCCGCTTCGCGAACCTCATGCACGAGTTCCGCCTGTAGGCAGTAAGCGGCACAACCCGATTTTCCGCGCTTGATTTTCGCGCCCAAATTCGGTAAAGTATACGCATTGTTTTTCCAACCACAACTGGCAACAACCAAGAAAAGGAGTAGACATCATGGCCTGGGGTCCCTGGCAGATTTTGATCGTCGTCGCACTGATCGTGCTGCTGTTCGGCAGCAAGAAGCTTCCCGAGCTCGCGCGCGCGCTGGGCAAGGCGAAGGGCGAGTTCAAGAAAGGTACAGAGGAAGGCGAGCGCCTCCTCAAAGAGGAAGACGAGAAGGACAAGAAGGCCGCCGAGAAGGCGGAATGAACGACGTGCTGAGGGAACGGCTGAAGACCGTTCCGACTCGCCCCGGCTGTTACCTGATGAGGGACCGTCGGGGCGTGATCATCTACGTGGGCAAGGCGAAGAACCTGCGCCGGCGCGTGCTGTCCTACTTCCGCGCGGGCGCCAACCACGCGCCGAAGGTGCGTTCGATGGTGAACACCGTCGCCGACCTCGAGTTCATGACCGTGCGCAACGAGGCCGAGGCCCTGCTCACCGAAGCCAACCTCATCAAGAAGTACAAGCCCCACTTCAACATCCTCATGCGGGACGACAAGCGCTACCTCGCGCTGCGCGCGGATCCGGACGATCCGTTCCCCGCGTTCCGCACGTGCCGCATCGTGCGCGACGACGGCGCCGTCTACGCCGGGCCCTTCCCCTCCGCGCCCGTCGTGCGCGCCGCGAAGGACTTCGTGGAGAAGCGGTTCGGGCTGCGCGGCTGCACGGCGCTCGCGCCCGACGAGGACACCCATCGCCACTGCCACGCCGACGTGGTGCGGTTCTGCTCCGCGCCGTGCGAAGGCCGCATCTCGGTGGCGGACTACCGCGCGCGCTTCGACGAGGCGTGCGCGTTTCTGCGCGGCGAGCGGCCGCAGATCATCGCCGAGGTCGCGGAGGAGATGAAGGCCGCCGCGGAGAAGGAGGACTTCGCCAAGGCCGCGCGCCTGCGCGACACGGTCTTCGCCCTGCGCGAGATGACGAAGGCCCACTTCGTGCGCAAAAGCCCCGAAATGCGGCGCGAAGACGCGCTCAAGGGTCTCGCCGAGCTCGCCGACGCGCTCCACCTCGCCGCGCCGCCGCACGTCATCGAGTGCGTGGACATCGCCAACCTCTTCGGCACGCACAACGTCGCCTCGCTCGTGGTCGCCGTGGACGGCCTGCCCGACGGGCGCTGGTACCGGCGCTTCCGCATCGAGTCCTTCGAGGGCGCGGACGACCCGCGCGCCATGGCCGAGGTCGTGTGGCGGCGCTACGGGCCGGAGTCCACCATCGCGGCGAAGTCGCCCAAGGCGGATCTCTACATCTGCGACGGCGGCGTGACGCAGCTGCGCGCGGCGCGGGCCGTCTTCGCGGAGATCGGCCTCGGGGACATGCCGTCCGTGGGACTCGCCAAGCAGCAGGAAATCCTCGTGACGGACGACGCGCGCGGCGACGTGTTCCTGCCGCGCGATTCGCAGGCGCTCATGGTCGTCACGCGCCTGCGCGACGAGGCGCATCGCTTCGCGAACACGTACCACCGCAATTTGCGCGAACGGACGATCCGCGAATCGGCGCTCGACGACGTGCCCGGCATCGGCCCCGCAAAGAAGACGGCGCTCCTGAAAACCTTCCATTCGGTCTACGGCATTGCGCGCGCGACGGTCGAGGACATCGCCTCCGCCGCCGGCGTCGGCGCGGAGATCGCGGCAGCGGTGAAGCACGTGGCCGAAACCGCCGCCGGCGAACGCAGAAAGGGTTGAGAGATTGTTCGCCGTTTTTCGTCCGCCATCGGCTCGCTGACGAATCCGCATCGCCTGGGCAACACGATGAATTCGCTTCTGCGCGGCTACAACGTCGACGTCGGCGTCGTTCCGATCGTCGCCTATTCA
>CAVEDG010000287.1:0-2013 GCA_963614205.1 bacterium
GCGCGAGCTCGGCCACGGGGCGCACGTCGGCGCCGAGCGCGGCGGCTTCGCGGCGGAAGTCGGCGTCTTCGGTGAAGACGAGCGCGCGCGGCGCGGCGTCCACGAGCCGGCACATGCGCAGGTAGTCGCACACGAGGCGATCCGCGCGGTGCGGCCCCGTGCCGCCCGTGAAGGAGACGCGCAGGCGGTCCCGCTCCTCGCCGTGCATCTGCGGCCCGTCGAAGAGGATCCAGGCGCGGTCGAACGGATGGGCCGCGAGCCACGCGCGCACGGCCGCGCACAGCCACTCCCGCTTGCGCGGCGCCTCCGCGCGGCGTTCCTCCGGCGGCAGGATGGACGCGCTGCCGAGCAGGGCGTTCCAGCCGTCGATGAGCAGCAGCCGACCCTCCGGCGGCAGCCGGTCGGCGTCGCGCGCGGCGGCGAGGGCGAGCGCGAAATGATGGTGCAGGCCTTCGTTCTCGGCGCGCGCGCGGGAAAGCTCGCCCTGCAGCCGGGCGATTTCGGCCTTCAGTTCGCGCACGTGCGCCACGCGCGCGCCCAGAACGACGTCGTTGGCGGTCATCAGCCTCTCAACTTCGCGACCAGCTCCGCCGCCTCCGCCGCGAGGCGCTCGATCGCGGCCCAGTCGCCGGCGGCGAGCGCGGCCTTCGGCACGACCCACGTGCCGCCGCAGCACACGACCTCCGGCACGGCGAGATAGTCCGCCACGTTGGCGGGGTTCACGCCGCCCGTGGGCATGAACGTCACGCCCGTGAAGCGGAAGGCGCCAAGCAGGTTCTTGATCATCTTCACGCCGCCCGCCGCCTCGGCCGGGAAGAACTTCACGAGGCGCAGCCCCGCCGTGAGCGCCTGCGAGAGCTCGCTGGCCGTGGCGATGCCGGGCACCATCTCGAGTCCTTCCGCGCGCGCGGCCGCGATCACCGCCGGATCGAAGCCCGGCGCCACGCCGAACGCCGCACCCGCCGCCTTGGCCGCCTTCACCATCTCGGGCGTGAGCAGCGTGCCCGCGCCGACGACCGCCTCGGGCACCTCGGCCCGGATGCGCGCGATCGACTCCGCCGCCGCCGCCGTGCGGAACGTCACCTCCAGCACGGGCAGACCGCCCTTCACGAGCGCGCGCGCCAGCGGCACGGCCTGCTCCGCCTGTTCAATCACGATCACCGGAATCACGCCGGCCTTCTTCAACGTCTCATTGAGCGTCATCTTGCATGTGTCCTTTCGAAAAACGTCTTCTCAGCGGCCGCGCCGCACTTCCGTCTCGTCCTCGTCGCCCCCGTAGGGCGGCGGCGACACGCGCGCGGAGAAATCCCAGCGGCCGCCCCATTCGCCCTCGGCCAGCGCCTGCGCGTATTCGCGGTAGCCCTCCTGCCAGATCATCCACGCGATGAGCGCGCGCATGAAGAAGCTGCCGCCGATGGGAATGATCCAAATGTGGTCGATGCCGAAGAACGGCCCGACCACGAGCAGGCCGGCCGCCACGCGCCCCACGACCATCGCGAGCCAGGTGGCCTTCACGCGCGACGTGAAAAGGCGCGCGAACGAGCGGAACACGCGCCCGCCGTCCATCGGGAAGCCCGGCAGCAGGTTGAACGCGCCAAGCGAGACGTTGATGATCGCCGTCACGTACAGCGCCGCCGCCACGAAGTCGAACGCGCGCGGCAGCAGCGCCGAGCCGACGTAGGCTACGGCACCAAAGGCGAAGCTCACCGCCGGGCCCGCCGCCGCCGTGAGCAGTTCCTGCCACGCCTTGTGCGGGATGCGCTCGAGGCTCGCGCAGCCGCCGATCACGGTGAGCGTGATGTCGCGCGTGCGGCAGCCGAAGCACCGCGCCGTGAGCGAGTGGCCCAGCTCGTGCGCCACGATGGAGACGAGCAGCATGACCATGCACACCACGTCCAGCACGAGGTCGCCCGTCATCCCGATGAAGAAGAAAAGCAGGCAGATGGTCGAAAGGCTCAGATAGACCGGAATCCCGAACAGTTCGCAGATGCGGTATTTTCCAATTGTCCAGTT